>JACDGH010000287.1 GCA_013815395.1 Parachlamydiaceae bacterium | reverse complement strand
AACGATGAGTATTAATCGGGGTATCGTCACTACCAACAGGCGCCTGTAAAGCTCTGACTCTATTTATCCGTCGAGTATCTCTCTTCGATATCTTCACTTTGTCCTGACCAACCAGATTGGCCCCTTCTCTATAATATTTCACCTTTACATAACGTCCATCCGGTCTATCCTTACGACTAATAAGCAGGCCTACATCTTTTTCTCCTTCAATATATTGATATGATTCGGTAGGAGCATCGGTTCGTTCAATTTTTGTCAAAAGACTTTCGCGCCGTCTATCATGCTTTAAAGACATTTCAAAATGATAACACACTTTTCGTCCGTCTCCGGCTATAACATCTTGATGTGGAAATTTTTTAAATTCAGAGTTAGTTAAAGGGACGAAATCCACAAAAGCCAGCTGCCTATTATCTGGACTTTTTAATTCAACTTGACTAAGAACGTCGTAAGGAGTACGCCAGTGAGAATTAATATGTTCCAGATGTTTAAGGTAATGGTATCTGAAAAAATTTCCGCTAGGATTAAATTCTTTAAAGAGACAACAGATTATCGATTCAGAAGAAGGAACCCCATATACCCTTACAGCCTTTGCGCCATTCGTGACATGGTACACATATTTACTTATGCTACATACCTTGCTATTCCTTATGTTAGTCTGTCCACTTATATATCCAGAGGAGGTATTCGTTGCTCCTTTTTTATAAACGCTCCGATCTAAAGAAATGGGAACGCCCTCTACCTTCTCTTTTTTTTTGTTCAGAATTTTTTTATAGATACTGGTGGCTCCATGCCCCTCTGTCACCAAAACATGAAAGACTTTTTCTCCATTATCTTCATCATATTCACAATCAAGAGTTCCATATAAGTTTAGATTCCACCCTGCAGCCAAAGACCCACTCCTTCCTGTAGACTTGCTAAAGCTACGTTCAACGGTAAGCGAATCAACTCCAGGCAAGGTAAGATCTACTTGAAAATCATTAAAATCTCCTGTAATTACATTTACATGACCATTGATAAAGGCAGAGGGCTCCCCTTCCAAATTAGCCATGGATATCGAAGTTTCTAATGTACTTTCAGGTTGTGTGGCACCCATTGAAGAGTTAGCTAAAAGCAACCATATAGGGAAGAGTAAACAATATGATTTGAGCAAAGGAAATAAAGACAAAAGTTGGTGAATAGTACTTTTCAGTTTCATAACTGAATTCCTTTGACGATGCGTTGATATGAGAACACTGCAGAATCGGTGGCAATGAGACTTTTAAAGATTTTGCAAAATCAAAGTTTTATATTATCTTTGCTGATTTTGCGCAATTGAAATTTTAACTAGGCATGAAAAAAAGCAGCTATATACGCCAATTCCATCAAATGATACAAGCTTCCGCAAGCACATGACTACTATTTTTAATTCATTGTTAGATTGGTAGCCGGGCTAGGTTGGTTATCTAGCTAAAAAAGGCTCTCTCTAAGCATTTTTTAATTTCTTGGCTCGTTGACTTGTGGAAAGCAGGACCCCTCGGCTACCTTGGTTTGGGAGGCATAATCTAGGTAGTAAGGGCGTCGGGTCAGGAACAAGATAGGAACATGGTTTAGTGAATAATTTTAATTAAAAACAGCTAAATTGACCAGCTTAAGCCGGGCCCATGGCAACCACATTCAATAACTGAATTTTTCATGATTAACATATTATCTCTAAAACTTGGGTATTTAGATTATTAAATTATCACACCCGCAAAAAGGACAAGGCTATAAATCGTCATTCACATACTTTGGTTCCATATCTTTTATCTATTGCTTGCTAAATCCAAATAAAATTGTGACCTTTCAGCATTGTTTAAAGAACTTTCCAGCTATTCTTTGATGTCATGCCATTAAAAACTAATTTGAGCTTGTGAGCGCAAGGAATAAACTTCATCAGCATTAGCTTTTGCAGAGAAATACCATTCTCCCCATACCGATGCTAAAAAAACAAGAATATATCGCCAGATGTAACTTTTTTTAAATCCTTTAGAATAAAGGAAATAATCATAATTAAAGAGAACATTATCGTTATATGGATAACCGGATTCATTGAAGCTTCTCACTTAAAAATAAAATCATAAAATTGTTAAATTTCTTGGGTTGCTGTCTTATCCCCATTTTAAAACTCAACTACCCCTTTCCCTTCTAAGGCAGCATGTCCAAAGGCTTTTCGAGTTCCCAAATACTTCTTAAAATATTTTTCTAAGAAGTGGCATATAATGTTTAAGCAAAACTTGAGAATAAGTAAAGAGCATAGATAGGTATTTTAATTCTTTTTGAAGTAGGTTGTAGGTTCATTAATAATGAAATATTGGAACCATGGGGTATTAATCCGTTTAAAGATACTATCTTAAGTAGATTCACTAATTTCTATTCCTGCGAGAAAGAGCAGTGATTTTGTCGGATCGCGATGAGTTTTTTTCTAGAATTCCCTTCTTTAAGCATATTGGATTGGCTGTTTTATTCATGACTTTAAAGGTAATTCTCAGTATCCTTTCTTTTCAAAACATTTACTCAACGGATGTATGGATAATATTATCTACTTATTTGGCGCTTCCTGTAGTGGAAAATCAACACTTGGTAAAGCCCTTCAAAACAGCCTTGGAAGTGGTTGGACTTACATTGATCGTGATATCCTTATTGAACATGGCTTATGTACTGATTTAACTGCAAACAGTGCTTTAGATAAAAAAGTTTATGTTATCGCGACTCGAGTTATTGTTGACGCTCAGATTCCTTGGAGAAAAAAAAGAGATGGGGAACTATATTTTTTGGTACTTCCTCCTCTTAAAGTGCTTCTCGAACGAGATTCTGCAAGAACCGTACTGCTTAAACGCACTGAAAAACAAGCATACTATGCTAACGAATATGTGAGAGAAACTTATGAAAGTTTAGATCGAATGGAAAAAACAGAATTTGATTACTGTTTTGACTCGTCTCAAATTTCTGTTCAAGATGAAGTGAATATAATAAAGGGATTTCTTACTCATAGCCCACAATCTGACATAGAAGTTAAATACAAATGTATCACCATCGCTGGGTTAGCTTTTAGTTTAATTTGCGCTTTTATTTTATATAAAAATTTAACGATTTTTAAACAAATTGATTAGATTTAAGAGCTAATTTGATGTTTTCTCGATAGATATGCTTAAAAGGCTTTCCAATTTAGATCATAACTCGTGCTTCGACCTTTACTTGGG
>JACDGH010000029.1 GCA_013815395.1 Parachlamydiaceae bacterium | reverse complement strand
ATCCTGCAATGTTTTGATATGATATCTATTTCACAAATTTATTTAAAAGATTAAACCATGAAACTTCCCATAGCCTATTTTGGCAATCCTATTTTACGTAAAAAATGCGAACGAGTCCTTGAAATTACTCCCGAAATTCGTCGATTCGTCCATGATATGGAAGAAACGATGATTGCTCACGATGGCATTGGATTGGCTGCGCCTCAGGTTCAGCGTTCTTTAGCTATCTTCATCACCTGCGTGCCTCCTGAGGTTGATGGGGAATATACTGGAGAACCGGGCAAACTTAAAATATTTATCAACCCCAAGATACTTGAATATAGCGAAGAAGAATGGATTAGGGGTGAAGGATGCCTTTCTACTCCAGGGATCTATGGGCCTGTCATTCGACCTTTGAGCATCAAAGTAGAAGCCATAGATCTTGATGGAAAGATATTTATTGAAGATTTCAGCGGACTAGATGCACGTGCTATTATGCATGAAAATGATCATATTAACGGGGTTTTGTTTATTGATCGCGTGCGTGGTAAAGAGCGCCTAGAAATTGAAAAACCGCTGAAAGATTTGAAGAAAAAGTTCACAAAATAGATATCGGGGTGAATTTTCAAAACTTTCTTCAAGACTCGTTACTTTAATTTAGCTTTTTAACTCAATAATCGAGATATAGATGATTCTTTCTTTACAACCACATAATGTTTTAAATGCTCGACAATTTGATTTAAGTAGAGGAACTTTGCATAGAGGTCGTTGCTACAGTTGCCTAGGGCATACAGCAGCATCTGGAATTTTTTTTGCAGGGTCAGCTTGCTGCTATGCGGTAGCTGTTTATTCAGCCAATATACTTCTACCTGATCCAACAATCAAGAATTTCGATAAAATGCTTATTGGTGGGTTCGGAACCACTGCTTTTATGGGTGGAATAGTTAGCTCTTTATATGCAATTAAAATACTCTTGGATTACTGCAAAACATGTAGAGGGGAAAATATAGAAGCTGTTCGAGCCCCTTTATTGAATAGATTAGAAATTCGAATCCAAGGCTAAGAACTTACCCGGGACGGCCTGAATCGCTTAATGTTAAAAAATCAGGCCATCTCGGCCAAGGTTAGCCAAGTCTCGACCTGATTTTTAGCTTAAGCGAATATCGTGAAAGGTCTATTGAGGAAATTAATTCTACTATTAAACTCCCCTTTTTTTACTCAATCATCTCTTGAGGAAATGTGGTGGGGGTGCTCTGTGATCGAGCCATTGAAGTTGTCCAAAAAGACAAAAGAACACAAGCCGTAAAGAAGACCACTGCTACCCAACCGGTGATTTTTTTCAAGACATCAGCAGTTGAAGTTCCAAAGAGGGATCCACTGGCTTCGCCGCCAAAAGATGCTCCCAGTCCTGTACTTTTGCTCTCTTGAATCAAAATAACAAAACAAAGGAAAATACTAGTCAAAATAAAAAGTGTGATAGCGACAAAGTACAAAAATAATCCCATACAAAAATTCCTCTCTAAACATTAAGAGACGTTGATATTGTAGCCCTCGATGATTTTACTAAAAGAATCCACCGAAAGCGAACTTCCTCCTATGAGTAACCCGTCAATATCCGACTCTGCCAATAGCGCCGATGCATTGTCAGGTTTGACTGACCCACCATATAGGATAACAATTTTTTCTGCGACAGCATTGTTCCAATGCCGTTTCAAATACTCACGACAGAACTTATGTATACTCTGAGCCTGCGCCGGAGTAGCCGTCTGATTTGTGCCAATCGCCCAAATAGGCTCATAGGCTAATACAATGTTCTCCATTTCAGCATCAGTGAGATTTTCAAAACATTGGCTTAATTGTTGCTCAAGTACTTGGCCAGTTAAATGTTTCTGATGCTGTTCTAAAGTTTCACCAATGCAAACAAGCGGACGTAGCTCGTTTTTTAAAGCTTGCTTGATTTTTTTATTAATACAGAGATTCGTTTCATGAAATAACATGCGCCGCTCTGAATGTCCCAAAATAACAAAAAATGCCCCCGCTTCTTTTAGCATGTGACAAGATATCTCACCAGTAAATGCACCAGATTCTTGCTCATGGGCATTTTGCGCACCTATAATAATGGGCGTATTGATGGCAATATCAGCAGAGGCTTGGATAGCAGTAAATGGCACTGCAATCCATATAGCAGAGTTGCTTTTATTAACTCCTAAAGCTAATTTTTCGATGAATGTTTTAGCTTCAGAAATCGTTTTATGCATTTTCCAGTTACCAACAATAATAGTAGGTCGGCGAACTTGAAGCATACAAACACCTTTCATATTCAGATAAATGCAATATGATAATGCGCATTTGGAAGAAACTCAAGGTTTTTCTTCTTAAATAATCATTTTTCAAAATTTTGAGCCATCGCTCACCTTAAGCAATTACTAAAAAGTTAGAAAAAATAGAAGATCTTAACAATGTCTTTATATGATTAAGATATAATATTTTTAATTCTAAAAGGAAAACTTATGAATTTTAATGTATTCTCAGATAATTTTGTAAATTCAGAAACACAGTCGATTAATCTTCCATCTGCTAAAACTTGGACTAAACATCCAGTTTTTAAGGGACTATTTAGTTTAAAAGCTAACTATCTAATGTATGATCATCCCACAACACGTAAAGTTGCTAAATTTTCCGCATACATTATAGGAGCTGGACTTGCTTTAGTTGCATGCTTTGTGCCAACAACTTATGTAGTTATTGGATTGGCATTAACCAGCGTTGTTATTATCGGAACGACCTATCTTGCCGCTAGAATACTAAATTGTCTGGTCCCTACGCGACATGATATGAAAAATCACGCCTATCTTCCTGAAAAGTTAGAAAAAAATGGGATTCTTTTAGGTGAGATTTACTATGATAAGGACGTGCCAATCTTAAAAATCGAATCGACAGAACCGTATCAAGCTGGGTATACTTATGGTTATCTCTTAGGGAAAAAAATAGCCGACATCCGCCATAATATAGAATTTTGCTTGCATACTCTTTCAAAAGTAGCCAAACCATCGCAATTGAGTAAATCTTTACAGTTAGTAAAATCTAAAATTCCATCCCAATATCTTAAAGAACTTAAAGGTGTGGTCGATGGTTACAATGCAAGAAAATCTAAATTTGAAAAAGCTATAACTCTTGATGACCTTGTTTTTCTTCAACTCATGCCGGATATGGGTTTAATTTCACCCAATAATATGCGTGCAAGAGAGAAAGAACAACAAGTGGCTCCGCAAAACTCCCCAATTCAGCTGGCCGCATGTTCATTAGCTGCAATTTATGATCAAACCCATTCCCCATTAATTGCCCGCAACATGGATTGGCAGTCATTCGGAAATATCGGCGCTTTAAGTCTTATTGTTTCACGCGTTAATGCAACTACCGGAATTCAGACAGCTGAAATAGGTGTTCCAGGGCTCCTTGGCACTGTTACTGGTATTAATAATCAAGGAATGTGCGTTGCAATGAACGTCACGCCTTACTTTTCAGAAGTTGACTCTTTTGAGGGAATACCTTCCGCTTTCTATAATCGTTTAATCCTGGACAATTGCTCATCTTTTAATGCAGCCAAAGAATTTGTAGCAGCAAATAAGCCGCTCGGACCTTATCATTTGACTGTTTCTGACAAAACTAAAGCAGGCACATTTTCAATGTACCAAGAACAAGATTTTAAAAATGTGTGGGATAAGGACAAAGAAAATGGACATGTTCTCCGAATGTTAAGTGAACAATCACCTCTAATTACAACAAATTGCTCTTGTAATCCTACAGAGGTAGATATGTTTCAGGGCAAATTGCGCAAAGATGCCATTGGCAATTATTTACAGGCGGTTAAAGGCATCAATGATTCTAAAGAAGTGCTAAGCCAGCTTCAATCAATTCCCTTTGTTAACAATCAACTGTCTACCCACAGAGTAGTGATGGGGCCTAACATCCTAGAGGTAGCAGTTGATAATGCATGGGTTGGGGATCAACCACTTCATTCTGTTGATCTCAAAAAGCTTTTTTCCTAAGCTTGGTTAATCTTCTACCTTTGGCGCTTCTAAAAGTATCGTAAGGGTTTTGCGGATTGCTTCGACATAATCCACATAATTATGTCGAAGATCATTTTCAGTGATCTCATACGGGATGTCGGGAGTCACTCCTAGATTTTCAATAGGATTTTTATCGCATCTTTCAGCAATAGAGCCTGTAAAATTTACTCCTTCAATTCCATTCAAGCTAGGAAAAGTTAAATTTAAAACACATCCCCCTGCTCCAGCTGTGCGTGATCCCATTAGAGTCACGCGATGATTATCTTGAAGGATAGCTGGAAAGAAATCACCACCTGAGAAGGCGAGGCTATTAATCAATACTAAAATGGGTTTAGTGTAATGCGTATCGGGATTCGGATTGATGTGGTCGATGCCATACATGAAAGAAGGTTCCGTAAGTCTTCTACCAGCATTCCATTCATTTATAGTGAAACGGAAAAAATTAAGCACAAATTGGCATAGCTGATGCGTTACAGGAGTACCTTCAAAAGTGTCTCCAAAAACAGTTTGAGCTTGCTGATCGGATGATATTGATTCAAAAATAGGAATTAATGTAATAGCTGCATGCACATCTGCCTGGGAAATTGCTGTGCGATGTAGCGGCGTTATGAGCGGTTGATCGGTCAGCATAGAGGCCAATGCATATAAATAAAAAAGCGAACCTCCCGGATTATCTACCTGATCAATAACTAGGGCGTCAGAGCGTTCTTCCATATAAGCAATAATTTTAGCAAATTCTTCAACGGCATAAAAGCTTGTTGGCATGTATGTAGAAATTCTCACATATCCCACCAATTTATGATCTTCTAACTCGAAAAGATAGGCATTAAAAGGACAATCATCAGGCGATTTCCACCAAACCCTTCCTAATGTTGGAATGAAACTATCTCGTCCACCTATAAAATCAGACCCCTCTTCATCTTCATCATTACCCTCGTCCACGCTAATTAAATCTTTAAAGTCAGGTAATAAAAACAGTTTTTGAAAAATTGGATTTGCAAAGATGTTTTTCTTTTTAATTTCTGGCTTTCGCAAAGGTCGCACAGATCTAGCTAAGGCGGTCATTGATGTTGAAGGTTTAGCATCTTTGGGCGGGGGAGAAATTTTTTCGGGTGTGTAATTCCAAATAAGCTGATGGGATAAAGGTTTTGAAGATCCTTTAGAAAGAACCGCAATGCTGACAGGTCCATTAGGAACATTCTGAGCTTTTTTGCCTGAACGGCGTGTTAAAGTCATCTCAGCTAAGGCTTGATCAGTCTGTTCATTAGAATGAGCTCCATCTTCTAGCAATTCGGTAACAACTTCATTAACCGGGCGACCATCAAATAGAACCAATTCATCCCCAATAAAAAAAGGAAAAGAACTTGAAGAGAGTTGCTTACGATTAATGTATGAAATGAAATATTTACCGTTGGCACTTTTGACGCGAAAAGGCAGGGTGGCTAATTCTGTAGAATGAAAAGCAATACTAACATGATAATCTTTCGTAGAGTTTATGAATTTCTTTACAAGGCGCTGAAAGTCTTTAGTTGTCATAGTTCCTGAAGAGGCAATTACATTAGCTTTAGCGCTGTCAATTTCTGCATCAAGGTCCCACTCAGAAAATTTATTCTTCCACTCTGCAGGTGCATAAGAAACTTTAAAGGCATTCTTAATGTTGTCTAAATCGCCTAACATTTGCCCCTGGCTTCCGGCTTTAAGAAATAGAGGGAATGCCACTAAAACCCCGAGGCAAAAACGCTTAAGAAATATGCTCATAAATCATCCTTAAAATGTGATTTTAATTAACAAAATAAAATAATATCATATTTATAATACTTATTCAATAAAAAGTTGAAAATCATGAATTGAAAAAATAGAAATTTAAAAAAATGGTAATAGAATATAGCGAATATAGAGAATGCTTGAGTTTATGATAGCAATCAGCTATACTTTTGACCATTCATAACCCAAGTTTAAGAGATAGTATGGTTAAAGATCATCATTCGCCAGTCGTTGCTATCATTCCAGCACGCTATGGTAGCACGCGCTTTCCAGGCAAAATCCTTGCCAGCATCTACGGTAAATCCTTAATTCAACGCACCTACGAAAATGCCAAACGGTGTACTTTACTTTCCGATATCTTAATTGCAACCGACGATGATCGCATTTATGACCATGTAATTTCCTTCGGCGGCAAAGCTGTTATGACCCCAACTAATTGTGCCACCGGCTCCGATCGAATAGCTTTCGTTGTTGACCAATCACCCGAACTGCAAAAAGCCTCTGTCATCGTTAATATTCAGGGAGATGAGCCCTGCATCGACCCATCTGTAACAACAAGCATTATCAAAATTTTACAAAACGATCCTAATGCTGTGATGTCAACTGCTGTAGTGGCTATAAAATCAGAAGAAGAGGCCGCAGACCCCGGCAATGTGAAATGCATTTTAGATCTTCATGGCAATGTATTATATTTTAGCCGCGCTCTCCTCCCAGGAAGTTTCTGCAAAACTTTTCGTTCTAATAACACCTATTATAAACATGTAGGAGTCTATGCTTATCGGCCCCAATTTCTACTAACTTATCGCAATCTACCTATGACTCCCCTGCAGCAAGCTGAAGATCTTGAGCAGTTAAAAGTGCTTGAACATGGCTACAAAATCAAAGCCGCTGTCGTCAATAGTGCCAGCGTCGGCGTAAATACTCCTGAAGATATTAAGAAAGTCGAGCAAGAATTATGCAAACAAAATTCATTTTCGTAACAGGCGGCGTTTGTTCCTCATTGGGCAAAGGCCTTACCACAGCATCGCTTGGAATGCTTTTGGAAAAAAAAGGCTTATCTATTGCTGTGTTAAAATTAGATCCTTATTTAAATGTTGATCCAGGCACGATGAGCCCTTATCAACATGGAGAAGTCTATGTGACAGATGATGGAGCAGAAACAGATCTGGATTTAGGACACTATTATCGCTTTACCAACTCCCCTCTTTCTGCCTCATCTAATGCTACTTCAGGTCAAATCTATAACACTGTCATTAAGAGAGAACGTCAGGGCGATTACCTTGGCAAGACGGTGCAAGTCATTCCACATATTACCGATGAAATTAAGAAAAGAATCATCAATTGTGCTAAACAAATTGATAATGTTGATGTGGTCCTTGTTGAAATTGGAGGGACGGTAGGCGATATCGAATCATTACCTTTCATGGAAGCCATTCGACAATTTCGTAACGATTACCCTGCTGGACAGTGCATTAATGTGCATTTAACATACGTTCCCTATTTAAAGGCGGCTGGTGAAGTTAAGACTAAACCATCACAGCATTCGGTCCAACAGTTACGGGCTATTGGTATTTTTCCAGATATCATTTTATGCCGCTCTGAGATCTCCCTCTCTGATGAAGTGAAAGATAAAATCAGCCTTTATTGCAACGTACCTCGCAGCGCGGTCATTGAAGAAGTGGACGTCGAACATAGCATTTATGAAGTTCCTATTAAATTGCATGAGCAAGAAATCGACACAAAAATTTGCAAAATGCTCAACCTTCCAGATAAAAAAATTGAACTTAGCGACTGGGAAAAAATTATTGATGTCATTCGGCAGCCAAAAGGCACAATCACTGTGGGCTTGGTAGGAAAATACGTGCAACACCAAGATGCTTATAAATCGATATTGGAATCATTGCAGCATGCAGCTATTGCTACAGGTTATAAGCTGGATGTCAAACGTTATGAAGCCGATAAAGTGTTCGATGGCAACCAACTTGATGCAACCATTTTAAATTGCGATGGGTATCTTGTGCCCGGAGGTTTTGGAGAACGTGGTTGGCTTGGCAAGATTATGACTGCCAAATTCTGCCGAGAGAACAAAATTCCTTATTTCGGCATTTGCTTAGGGATGCAGGTCATGGCTGTAGAATTTGCTAGACATGTTTCCGAAATTAAAGACGCTAACTCTACAGAAATTGATCCATACACTCAAAATCCTGTAATTTCATTGCTCAGCGAGCAGCGCAATGTGCAAGGCATGGGTGGGACGATGCGACTTGGGAACTACAATTGCACTTTAAAGACAGGTTCCCTTGCTCATAAGGCCTATAAAAAAGACATGATTGGAGAGCGCCATCGGCACCGTTACGAATTTAACAATAAGTATAAAGAAGAGATGGAAAAGCAAGGTTTTGTTTGCACGGGGCTCCTCGAAGAAGGCTCCCTCTGTGAAATTGCTGAAATCCAAGATCACCCTTGGATGTTAGGTGTACAGTTCCATCCAGAATTCAAATCTAAACCCACAGACCCTCATCCTTTATTCCTTGAATTTATTAAAGCTACTATCGCTAATGCTGAAAAAGGAATAAAATGACTCATTTTGATGCGCCCAAGGTTAAACCTATCATCCATCGCCTTATTGGACTAGACTATGGCCTTGCGCGCATTGGAATTGCACTTTCCGATGAAAGACAATTTATTGCAAGTCCCTTGATTACATTTGTTTGCGAAAAAAAAATAGAAGATACTGTTATTAAGTTAATCAATCAAATCAGCAAACATGCCGAAGACAATAAATACATTATCGAAGAGATTGTCATCGGACTTCCACTCATGATGAGCGGGAAAAAGGGTATGATTGCTGATGAAGTAATTCATTTTGTCGAACTTTTGCGACAAAAGACAACTATTCCGATTTCTACCTGGGATGAGCGCCTTACTACAGTTCAAGCAGACCGCTCGCTGCGCGAAGGCAGCATGTCCAGAAAAAAACGTTCCCGCGTTGTGGACGTTGTCGCCGCCTGCATCATCTTACAAAATTTCCTTGATCATAAGAGCATTAAGCGTTCGCAAGAATCGCAAGTGCATATTTCTGATCTATAAAGCATTCTTAACGTTCCCTTTTATTCAATTACGAAACAATATAATTGCCAAAAAGGTTTTCTTAAAGTAACCACGGCATCTCGCCCTGCTTTCTTCAAATAACGCCAAAAGAAAACCTGAAATAGAGTAAAGGATTTTTTTTTAGATTAGCTCAGCTGATTTATATCACTGAACTGTGACAAAGACTAGAAAACACTATGCTTACAATATTTATGCCCTTTGAGTGAAATGGTTAAATTAATTTAATATTTGATAGCTGATCTAATCATTGCAATAAAAGGAGTTATTTAAAAATTTTAATTTTTATAAAATTTTTTACAAAAAAAATACTTTTAAATTGATTATATTGTATAATAAATTAATACATACTTGTTTATGTTGTTAGATTACTTTTATAACTTTCCTTTGGGAGGATATATGCCTGTAAATAATAATTTAAGTCAAATTAATACAATTCCATTATCTACACAAACACAAACAAAACCGTCATCATCAATTCAAAATTCAGTGCTCGAGAGCCACATTTCAGGCCGTAGAGTTTCGATAAACGATCCTAAATCCTCTCTAAGTAGTAGATTTGCATCTTTTTTTAAAAAATCTTCCTCAGAATCGACTAATACTAGCCAAATTAGTACCATACAATCTTCTCATAAGACATCTTTTATTTCAGAACCTACTATAGGCAAATGGCAGAGATTTAAAAATATTTTTAAAAAGAGCATATCAACGGAAGCGCAGCAATTAAAAAATGAAACTGCTCATTTTAAAGAAAATATAAATCTTCAAACGCTTAATGTAAAAGAACTTAGAAGCACGAAGCTTGGAAAGCAAGAAATTGATGCCTGTGCAAAAAAAATGTATTGTCAGGAGTCTACTTCCTTTTTAGACTCAGTTAGCGAATATGATCAGCTTGTAGAACAATTTGAACAATCTGGATCTATTGAAAAATTAGAAGAAATTAAAAATAAATATACCTTTATTGTTAAAACATACATATCGACTACTTTTACAAACGATATCCCAGAAGATTCGCACTTAAACCTTAACCCTACTCAAATGGCGGCATTGGAAGCTCCAGAATTGGAAATTAATATTCCTGATATTGAAAAAGAAAAGTTTGGTATGCCATTCGATCAGAAAATAATGAAAGATGCATTTAAAGAATCGAACATAATAATTGAGGCTACTCTCGGATTAGCACTTAATAATAGTCCACATTTTAAAAAAGTAAAAGAATATTATAACTAATAAATATAAGAAAAAAAAACTTCAAACTACCTTAAAAGCTGATAATTTATCGGAAATTATTACTATACTTATAAAAATAAATTTTATTGATTTTTTTTCCGCACATTGCTAAAATCTTGAAACAGAATTTAGGTTCAAGAGAATCAATTTCCGAACCTAGCTTTCATTTTCCCAGCCCCCTTTTTTCTTGCAATACTTATGCTTTTTTGTTAATACATTTGATTAACGCCAAGGTTGACTATGACAAACTTACCTCCTTTCTTACCCCCCATGAACTTACTTGAAGAAACTAGCCGGCCTAGAAGAAATGTCGCCCCATGCATTATGGTGATATTTGGCGCAACCGGTGATTTAACAGGGCGTAAATTACTCCCGGCCCTTTACAATCTCGCACGTGAGGGACAACTTCCAGCACATTTTGTTTGTGTAGGCTTTGCACGTAAAGAAAAAAGCCCGGAAGTATTCCGTCAAGAATTACAAGAAGCCGTTAATAAGTATTCCCGAAATCGTCCGATTGATCAAGAGCTTTGGAATACTTTCAGCGATCAAATATTCTATCATCAATCTGAATTTCATGATGATGAAGGTTATGAAAAGCTTTCAAAAGTACTTGACGAACTAGATACTAAGTTCAACACTAAAGGCAATCGTGTTTTTTATTTATCAACCCAACCTAGTTTCTTCCCTCTGATCGTTGAAAAACTTAACAAACACAAACTTATCTATAATGCCGACAAAGTCCAAGATAAGTGGTCTCGCGTCATCATTGAAAAGCCTTTTGGTCACGATCTTCCCTCTGCATTAGAGCTCCAAAAAGATTTAACTCAACATTTAAATGAAGATCAAATTTATCGCATCGATCATTATCTTGGCAAAGAAACAGTTCAAAATCTACTCGTCTTCAGGTTTAGCAATTCCATCTTTGAATCAATATGGAATAACCATCATATCGATCATGTGCAAATCACAGTCAGCGAAGAGATCGGTGTGGGTACGCGAGGCCGTTTTTGGGAAGAGGCGGGCATGCTCCGTGATATCGTCCAAAACCATATGATGCAATTGCTTTGCCTTGTCGCTATGGAGCCTCCCACTAGCTTTAAAGCAAATGCTATTCGCGCTGAAAAAGTCAAAGTGATGGAATCCATTCGTCCCCTTCCTCTAAAAAACCTTGACGAAGTTGCTATTAGAGGCCAATACGGCCCAGGATTTATCGAAGGACAAGAAGTTAGTGGTTATCGAGAAGAAGAAAATGTCGACCTTCATTCCAATGTTGAAACATACGTGGCCTTAAAACTGGCTATCGACAATTGGCGCTGGGCAGGGGTCCCTTTTTACCTACGTGCAGGAAAAAGACTCCCCAAGCGGGCCACCGAAATATCCATTACCTTTAAAAACGCCCCTGGCTATCTTTTCAACGCGAATACACAAAAGAATGAACCTAACGTCTTAGTGATTCGCATCCAGCCAGATGAGGGGATTTCATTAAAAATGAATTGTAAAATTCCTGGATTTAGCAATTTAATACAGCCTGTGAAAATGGACTTTTTATATGGCTCCTATTTTGGCGCCGCCCCTCCAGAAGCTTATGAAAGATTGATTTGCGATTGTATGTCCGGTGATAACACGCTCTTTGCTGGTATTGACGAAGTTCTTGCCTCCTGGCGCCTACTCACTCCGCTTATTGAACACTGGGCTAAAGAATTGCCTGATAAATTCCCCAATTACCCTTCAGGGACTTGGGGACCTGCAGCTGCAGATGATATGTTAAATGAAGATGGTCAGAAATGGAGATTAATTTGAGGTAAAAATGTCACAAGCATTAGACATCCAAATTCCTGATATTGAAAAGGCTTTGGAAAATCTTTCTGAATTCCCCAAGGATAAGAAACATAACAAAGCCTGTTTGTTCACTTTAATTATCTACGCTCATGAGCCAAAAAGAATAAAACAGCACCAAGAGCTAATCGATAATATTCTTGATAAATTTCCCTGTCGAATTATTTTCATTCAGGGAGAAGATAAATCTACTAAATATCTCCATGTAGGTGTGGCAAATGTCAAAAGTGGACAAGAAGGAACCACCGTTATCTGTGATCAAATTACTATAAAAGCCTCTCAAAGTGAATTGGCACGGGTTCCATATATCGTCATTCCACACATTATTCCGGATCTACCTGTGTATTTATTATGGAGCCAAACACCTTTTAAGGAACATATTATTTTTCCTTCTCTACAGCCCTACGCCTCGCGCATTATCTTTGATACGGAATGCTCCGAAAGTTTACATCAATTTAGCGAGGAAATGCTTGAAAATATGAACGTTCTTAAAATGGATGTGATGGACATTAATTGGGCTCTAATAAGCAATTGGCGCGATATGCTAGTGCAGCTTTTTGATACTCCCACAAAACTTTCATCATTGCAAAAATGCAAATCGCTTAAAATTACTTATAATAATGCCAAAACAGAAATGTCATGCTGTCCCGCAATTCGCGCTATTTACCTCCAAGGATGGCTCGCTTCGAAACTAAAATGGGGTTATTCAAATGTTGAAAAAAGCGATAATTCCACAATTATTAACTATGATACCAACGATCATCCTTCTATTGTAACTTTACGTTCAGAAAATGATGAAAAACTGCCCTCTGGGGCCATCATTTCCATCGAACTAAATACTGTCGATGGCTTTTTAATAAATATTTCCCGCAATCAATCACTTTCCCAAGCAGTCATTCATATTTCCTCTCAAGAACAATGCGAACTCCCCTATACCTTGCCTTTACCAGATGTCCACCAAGGCCTAACATTTATGAAAGAGATTTTCTATCACAAATTAAGTGATCATTACCTCGACATGTTAAAAATCATTTCTAAAATGGACAAATCAGTATTATGATAGATTGGAAGATAGATTGGAAAAAAGATATTCAACCTTATGATGAGAGACGCAATATCATCATCCCAGGTAATGCAAATGAGACTGTAATATTTGCCGTTGAGCAGTTAATTTCCATCGCTAATGAATCTATTTCCGCTAAAGGAGCTTTTACAATTGCCCTCTCTGGCGGAAGCACTCCGAAAGCCATTTTTGAACTCCTTTCGAAAGAACCTTATCGCAATCAAGTGGATTGGGGTAAAGTATTCCTATTCTGGAGCGATGAACGCAGCGTAGCTTCTGACAACCCTGAAAGCAATTTTTACATGGCAATGCAGGCCGGCTTGAAAAGCTTGCCTATTCTAGCTAAAAATATTTATAGAATGGGCGCTGAAAAAGATATTGAAGCCTCTGCAGCACATTATGAAGAATTGATTAAATCTGTACTTCCATCCGGAGAATTTGATCTGATCATGCTCGGAATGGGTGAAGATGGCCATACAGCTTCTCTTTTCCCTAAAACCGACGCTTTAACGTCGCTTGATCGAATAGTAGTTGCGAACTACGTCCCTCAAAAAAATACCTGGCGCATGACCTTGACGTATAAATGCATTAATGCCGCTAGAAATATTGTTATTTATGTCATAGGTGAGAGCAAGGCCGTCATGTTAAAACACGTGCTTACTGCACCCTATGAGCCAGAGATACTTCCCATCCAGGCTGTGGGTATACCCACCCATAAAGCTTTGTGGATCATAGACAAAGAGGCAGCTAAAGGCCTTTAAAACTTTTCTAATTTACCTCGCTTGATTTGTGAAAAACAGGGGGAGTCCTTTTTAAATAGGTAACGAACCCTGGTCCAATTTTTCAAGCAAATAGAATGTATCGTTCTGAAACAAAACTCTCTTGCGAAACAATTGCATTCCGCCGCTAGGTTCACCTAAATGGAAGGACCTGCAGAGAAGGCGCACTCCAGGTGCTTTGCCAAAATCATATTATATATATCCTTCTGTTTCCTGAAATTCTCACAGGGGTTCAGGGTATATTTTGCAATATAATGATATTTGTTAGAGAACCTTTCACTTGTAAAATATATTACTCATTGATGCAGCATGCGGCTGGGAGGAGTTTCAACGACGACTTAGAAACTTAAATGATTTGGTAAGAAAATATCATTCGGATATCGCCAGCATTGCCATTTAAGCTATACTTCAGAGTAATCAAATTGATGCCGCGCTTGTTGGACTGAGTCCTCATAACTTTTCGGCGCAAAACAGGATGTTGGCTAAGCTACCTTTAATTAAGGCGCAAGATCTGTAAGAAGTGAAAAAGTGGGCCTGCAATCTTCAAGGAGATGCTTATGACGAAGAAAGAAATAAGAGTGGAGCACATGCAAAAGCACTGAATAACAACCTAAATGCTAAGTAAATAATATTTTAAATGCGATTCCGACCCTTATTGCGTTAGCAAAGCGCAGCAGGAGCTGCGCACTCCAAACGCTTTGCGTGGAAAAAGATTGTTGAACTTTTAAGTCCTTAAATGCAAACTACCCTTTTCTACGCAACGCGTTTGGAGTGCGCAGCCCCTGCTGCGCTTTGCTAAAAATCCATGGACAGTTCAGAAGAATGAATAGGAATAGTAAGTCTTAAATAATAATGTCCTACTATAAGAAATCCGAGCCCCTAACTCTTCTCAAGAACCTAAATATTTTTACCAAAAAAAAATCTTGTAAAAATAATTGAAATAGTTAAATTATTAAATTTAATTTAATTAATCCATCGCTTTAAAATTAACATATAGGACAATGAATTTTATGATAGCATTCAATAATACTTCAAAAGTTTTACCTTTCGCAGATCAAATTACTGGTAGAAATGGTGTGGTTTTACCACATTCAAGTCATGTACTTTTAAAATCTGATATCAACGACAAAATCGAACGTACAAAAAAAGATATTGAATATTTTTCTAATGCTCAATCACAAAAAAAATCGGGTGGAAAAAGATTTCGCACAAGACAAAATTCATTGCAAAGCCAAGTTAAAGCTAAAACTAAAAGATTGGCATTATTGACACTAGCGGCACCTTTAACGAAAGTTTCGCTTCCTGAGGAATATGCTATTATAAATGCAAAGCTTCTTGAACTTTCCCTGCTAGTTAAGGATATGGAACGTCCAAAATATTTAAAGAATCTGCTTGATGATCTCTTTGATAATGAAATAATTTTTGACTTAGAAATGGAAAGAATTCCTAGTAGTGATAATTTATTTAAGGCACTTTCAGCATTAAACGAGATAAATCAAGCTTCTAGATATGAAGAGCAATATAATAATATATTAGCCTTATGCGCAGATCTTAAATCCCTTTTTGATAAACAAATTGAGGATCTTACAGG
>JACDGH010000286.1:1789-3236 GCA_013815395.1 Parachlamydiaceae bacterium | reverse complement strand
GCTGTAGATAGCAATATCTTCCACAATTCGTTCATGTCGGTAATAAGATAAGATTGTCGAATTAATTTTCGTTTCCCCATAACCCTTATAAAAAAAAATTTCCTCAAGCGGCTTATTCCAAACATTCGCAACACCACCCCCTATAAACATGAGGTCACGTTCTTTTGGAGCCATGATGGGTTCATCCCAATCTACTATGTAGATTTCAGAGTTTTCATGGATTAACACATTGCCACCATGAATATCGGAATGGCACAACACAAACTTAGTTGAGAGGTTCTGAAGTTTCTTTCCTAGTTGTTCGGCGCGATCTACCAGTCGACGAATGTCTGGCATAGTTTGTTTCATGAATTTTTGTAGTTTTAAGCCTGTCTCATCAGCGATTGGATCGCCTTCAATGCAAGGGTAGATTGACCGAAGGATATCACGCCATTTTGGTGAGTAAGCCTCTCGTCTAAGGCTGTTTAGAATAGATGATGGCACTTCAAGTTCGTGAACCTGCTTCAGTGCTTTGCCAAGCTTAATCCATTGATCATCTTTTAGATTGCGACTGAAACCATCCTGCCCTTCAATAAATGGGAATACAATAAGAGTAAAATCATCAATCGACTGGGTTGACTTACCGTGAATTGTTTTAATAGGCGGAATGATCTGTTGTATTCCTGCTCGCTGCAATAGCTCTACTATTTCAACACCGATATCATGATGGTGCCCCAGTTTAAGCTTTATGAAATAGGATGTTTGATCAAATGTTTTAGCTTTATATATTGAAGCATTTGTATCCGCGCCTATAGGTAAAAACGTAAGGGTGGTGACTGCAAGGCCGTAATTGATATTTAGGCATTTGATGATGGTTTGATTTGACAGAGCATGCTTCTCTAACATTTACTACCTTAACTTTTATTTGGTGGGCAGCCTGTTGGCTGATACGATCTATTGTCTCTTTGTTGCTAATGTCGGCTTCGCAAAAATATAGCAGGAAAAAACTGAAAACTAAAGAGTTTTTACTGCAGTTTCATCCAGTCTAGTGCGTAATTGAGCTTTTTATAGTGGAAATTTTCAATGAGATTTTTACCGCTAAAAACAAAAGGCTTCAGTCATAAAACTGAAGCCTTTTATCACTTGGAGGTGGAGAGACGCATTCAGAACTTTTGACTGGAGTAAGATACATATCCTGAGTGTATTCAAGTCTTCTAATCTAAGGCAGAGGATAGGCTAAGAGAAATTTAATGGGACTCCCAGGGGATGGAACGAGAACCTTGGAAAAACAGTGGGGGGTATGCTCCTTAAATAGATGCGTTACCTGTCCATATTTATGAAAATCGACCTAAAGAGAGAGTTGCAAAAAAATTCCCAAATTTTTTTGAGGCTGTTTTCCTTCAGACTCTTTGAGCTCTATTATTCAAGAAGATGTGGTTTTTTATACGGACTTAGTTGATGCTTGTCC
>JACDGH010000286.1:0-1779 GCA_013815395.1 Parachlamydiaceae bacterium | reverse complement strand
CTTCTATACAAATTGAGGGTAAGAGTCATTTCATGACGAATCTATCTTCTTTTCATGACGAATCTATCTTCTTTAGGAGCTTTCTTGGACTTTGGCGCAAGATGCATGGAGCGTCAAAACATCAAAATCCCTAGATTAAGGGGAGTAAAGAAGGTGTTTTTCCCAATGCTTGTAGCTGCGCATAGTTATACAGAGGGAATTTTCTGCTTATGTCAGGAAAATCGATCTCCTCCCTGTTCTGCTCTCCTGCGCGCGCTCTGCGAGAACCTCATCAATGCAAGATTCTTGTTTTGCAATAGGAGAAAACATACGCATGTCTTCTACTTGGATAGCCTGTTGGAAAGGAAAAAACAGCTTGAACATGCTCTAAAATTTTTAAAGCACAATCGTGTGGCCGAAACCAATGTGTCTATAAAAGACGTAGAAAAAACTCTGAAAAAAATAGCTACTCAAGAGAAAAAAGTGAGAACAAGAATCGAAAAATTCCCTGGAGTTCTAATTTTAGATACGCAAGGACGGGCGCACCATGTAGACAAGCACAATGCCGATAAGCAGATCAAATCGATTTCTTTAGAATGGCTCTACATTCTCTTATTCAGAAATTTAAGCGCATCTACACATATAAAATTTCTCGACTTTAGCAGATATTTCAAGAATGAAGGATCTGAAATCGTGGTATTTCTAAGCGGAAATGCTGACGAGACTGAAGGGGTGGTGGCCCTCGCAGACTATTTTTATAAAGAACTCCTTGGGACATTTCTGAAACTATTTAAAAGCCCTTTACTTGCAGAATTTGAGAAATCATACAGCACTAAGCCTACTTCTTGAGGTAGTCTTAAGCAGGTCTCAAGATCTAATGTATCGGGGATGAAGGGGTGCATTCAGAGCATTTGACTGAGGAATTCTGCTACCAAGGCTACCCCCTTTTTAATCACCCCTTTCCCGCATCTCTTGCAGTTTGTTCTTGAAGTTTTATTCAAAAACAAGAATTCTTTTTGCTAGTTTGGCGGTGCCTCATGATCAAATATTTGTTAATAGCTGAAATGAATTTGTTTGGTCAAATACCAATGATAGCCACAGGAGAGGCTATGGATTCAATACTTAAAAGCGAAGAAAGTGAGTTGGAATTGACTGGTCCAGAAGAATATGTGAATGCAAAGCCTTTCTTTACGAATTTTAAAATCAATCAGCCTATTTTACACGGAATGTTAGAAAATAAAAGCGCTGGAAAGGTTTTTACAGATAACAAAACAAATCCGTCTTTTATGTTGGTTTGCAGTCCCGCTGGTTATGTGTTTTTA
The DNA here is from genome assembly GCA_013815395.1 of Parachlamydiaceae bacterium. Taxonomy (GTDB): domain Bacteria; phylum Chlamydiota; class Chlamydiia; order Chlamydiales; family Parachlamydiaceae; genus JACDGH01. Next base: position 478 of record JACDGH010000286.1, on the reverse strand, counting down.
GGGGGAGAGCCTAGCCAGGCTTCTTTAGTAAAAATCGCCTCCTACTTAAAGACGCTTCCCTATGTATCGTTAGTCAGTCCCTTAGATTGGAAGTTTAAAGACTTTTTCGTAAGAGTCGGCTTTAGTGCTGTTGACAGAATTCAATTCCAAAGACGTGCCGCTACTTCTAGCTTGGATTCTTGGAAAAACAAGTTACCCAATCAATATCCTATCACTAGGATCAATCAAGAAAATTTCCCTCAATGTAACTGGCAATCCTTTATTCTCAGCTGTTATGGAGAACGTGATCGTTTTTTCTCTAATGGTGTGGGATTTTGTTTAACAGATCAGGGCAGGATCGTTAGTGAATCTTATGGACTAATTGCTGCTGATAAAGCGGAAATTGGAGTTGTTACTGATCCTAGTTATTACGGACAAAATTTAGGTACATGCATTTGTGCCATTATGCTGGAGTACTGTTATGAGCATAATATAGAGC
>JACDGH010000028.1 GCA_013815395.1 Parachlamydiaceae bacterium | reverse complement strand
CTCCAAACGCTTTGCGTAGCTCCAAAAGAACTTGAAAAGGTCGATAATCTTTTTCGACGCAACGCGTTTGGAGTGCGCAGCTCCTGCTGCGCTTTGCTACCACATTAGAAGTCGATAACCTACTGCATCGTTCTTGAAACTTCTTAATGTTAGGCTTGCAGAGAGTGTAGCAGAAAATAGATAATAAGCGTTTGACGAAGCCCCTCGAGTGCGTATGCTCTGCCATAAATAAAATCATCGCAATAAGTTTTGTCTTTTTTGCACATTTTATTCAATCGAGTAGTCAAGACGTTGATAGAAAATTTAATTTAAATATCTTCTTCAGGAAACAAGGAAGGTTGCCAATAGGTATCAGTTAATTGCTCTAAGGAGATTCCAATTAAACGCAAGGCAGGCCATCCATTATAATGCGATTTAAAAAGTTTCAGGATTTCCTTATTGATGATATTAATGCTATTAATATGTGAGGATAAAGTTTGCGAGCGGGATATCGTTTTAAAGTCGCTAAAACGAATTTTAAGGCTAATGCGTCTACAGCGCATTTTATGTGCGCGAAGTCGGTTATGTACGCGATTGGCAAGATTTATAAGTTCTTCTTCAAGGACAATTGGATCATTATGGTCGCGTTCAAATGTTGTTTCGGCACCGATTGATTTAGGAAGATATTCTTCGCAATCTACCGGTCGATTATCCTTTCCTTGACAACTTAGAAAATAATGATAACCCCAGCTACCATATTGATCGATCAGTGTTTCAAGTGGAATTGCCTGTAGGTCGGCAATGAAATGGATCCCCTCACGATTTAAAATGGCTTGAGTTTTAGCTCCCACACCGGAAAGATTTTGAATGGGCAAGGGTGCTAGAAAGTAAGCTTCGGTATCAGGCAGCACTTCATATACCCCGTTGGGTTTGGCACGCGAGGCAGCAATTTTTGATATTAATTTATTTGTAGCAATACCTATGGAACAAGTTAATAATGTTTCGGCAAGTACTTGTTGGCGCATCAGATTGGCCAGAGCAACAGGCGAATCAAAATTATCCACAATCAAGCTGACATCAAGATAAGCTTCGTCAATACTAACAACCTCAACCAAGGGAGTGTATTGATAAAAAATGGCAAAGACGCGTTCAGAATATTCGCGGTAAAGAGAGTAGCTGCCTTCCAAAAAAATGCCGTGAGGACAAAGTCGTTTGGCTTCACTTAAGGGCATTGCCGAACGTACGCCGAATGAGCGTGCTTCATATGAGCATGTTGAAACGACACCGCGTTGATCGGGGCGTCCCCCCACAATCACTGGCTTTCCCTTTAGGAAAGGATTTCTTGAAATTTCTATAGAGGCAAAGAACGCATCCATATCGATATGAAAGACACATCGCGCTTTTTTGTTCATCCACAACTCGATTTTATACAATTTTAATACTTTCTGTACATATTATGTACAACTTTTAATGAATTTTTAATCAATACACCTGGAGAAAATGATTGGCACGTTTTTTGAATGATCACACTGCAAGCGGTTTAATTTTGGACCGCTTACAATAAACTCCCAGGAGGAGGTATCCGATGATAATCAAGAAAACTACTAAAAAAGTAACTCAGAAAGTTGTCAAACCAATGATTGTTAAAAAGGGTGTAAAACCTACGGGTGATAAGAAGGCTGCAGCAGCGAAGCCAGTTAAAAAATCAGTAATGCCCAAAATTGTAAAGAAGGCTGAAAAGCCTATGGCTGTTAAAAAAGCTGCAGCGAAGCCTGTTAAAAAAGTAGTAAAACCTAAGGTTGTTAGGAAGGCTGTAAAACCTAAAGTTATTGCAAAAGTAGCTAAACCGAAGGTTGCTCTAGAAATGACTGTACCTAAAGTGGTTAGTAGAAGTGTTGAAGCAAGACCTAAGGCTTGTGCAATGTGTACGCCTAGAGTCCAGACAGCTGAAGGGTGGAAGCGCAGCATGATGAAAAGATGATAATTCGTAAAGCTTATTTTAAATAATAATCGAAAATTTATAAACATCTAAATAATATTGATTTTAACAGAGATAAATTACAAAGGCAGGCTTTAATGGGCTGCTTTAGGAAGAAAAGAGACAAAAGGACTTAAGGGACGAAAGGACATAAAGGACGAAAAGGACAAAACAACCATTTACCTTCCACCTTAGTCCCTTAAGTCTCTTAAGTCACTTATGTCCTTTTCGTCCTTTATGTCCTTTAAGGTACTTTCTTAGTGGCCACTATCGCCAGCTCAGTGTGCTTAACATCAGATATTTTTAAATAAGTTTAAAAACATAAAGTAAAATAAATTAATTAAAAATTATAATTATTTAATTAAAAATTTATAATTATTTAATTAAAAAATTATAATTATATTGTATAATATAATTATAAGCATTCACTTAGTAGGGAGTCATATATGACAAATATTCCTGACAAGCAAAGTAACCCATTTCGTAATACTGCGCATAAACTTTCTGGAGAAATAAAAATAGAAAAGATAGGGATTTTTCGTTCAAAGCAGACAAGATTTACTTTGCAAAATTCGGAAAAACAAATCGTAGGCATTCACTCTATTCGCGCAAAAAGATTAGAGAAGGATGAAATGAAGGGGTCACTAACCCGATGGCAATCAAGAAGTTGGGTTCGTATAAATGTATTAGAAAATGGAGTGGATAGTGCTATTTTATTGAACATCTGCAGTATAGTTGACCGTACTGGTTTGACTAAAAAACAAATTAAGGATGCAGCAAAAAAGGCAAATGCAGAGGCAACGTCTACCAAAGAAATTGTTGAAGATCAATTCAAAATTGCACCAAAGGTAAGAACTTTTGATGATTTCTTACAGGAATCTGTAGTTAACCTGGCAGAAGGAATAAAGTCAGAACTCTCTACAGTTTCAGGAGTCTGTTGTAAAACTTGCGGAAGGAATACATTCAGAGCTTTCTACTATAATACAAAGTGTTGAATGTGATGATCAAGGTATCGTCAAGCTCGATGATGTTGCTAAAGCATTTAAATTAACTAAAAAAGAAGCTAAAGATTTAACTAAAAATATTAAACATTTGGGTGAAATTAATAAAAATGCAAAAGGGCAATATTTTTGTACTTTAGTTTTAGAACTTGATGACAAAGGAAAAATTAGGGGCAAAGAAATGGTAAAAATGGTGAGAAATATTCATAAGTTTAAGAGAAAAGCCATTGCTCAGGCCTCGCGAAATTTCAAACCAGAAGAAGAGCATGAAAAAAAATTTTCGCTTAGAGAGCGGACAGAATGGAAGTTTGGTTCTAGGTTGGATGTGTTGGTAAGCGCTAGCGGACGGATTTATCTTAGTTCTGTGAACCGCATAATTGGAAAAGGTAGCTTCAAATCAACATGGGAGGGTTACGATGTAACTACAGGACAAAAAACAGCATTTGGCGTGCCACACAAAAAAAAAGACCGATATTGGAAAGAAAATAAAGAAGTTGAATTACAGAATAAAGTTCAGGGGACAGGCGTATGTGTGCTTCATACTTGTTGTGAGATAGGCACTAATGCTAAGGGAGAAGTTATTAAGGGAGAGGCAGTGGGACCCGTCTTCAAATACTATAATGGTGGGGATCTCGAGAGCAATATCGAGGATTTGAAAAAAAAAACTGCGGAGCAAAGAATACAGTCTGAAGTATTTATTATGAAAAATATCGCTGAAGGACTTGAGCGCATACATAGTGAAAAAATCGTTCATGCTGACATTAAGCTGGAAAATATTTTTTTAAGCAAAGATGAGAATGGAGTAATCTCAGATGCGGTTCTTGGTGATTTTGGAATCGCTACACAAGGTGAAGTATCTGAAGGGCTTGAAGGTACACCAGATTTTATGTCTCCTCGTCAATGGATGCATAAAGGAAAGAAGTATTCAGATGATATCTGGGCATTAGGGATCACGTTTTACAAAATGATACTTGATCCCGAGAAAGTTCCTAGATTTAGTAATTTTGATTTATTCTTTAAACTTACATATTTTAAGTCATCCGATTGGCCTGAAAGTCACCCTTATCAACAAAGAAATATTAGGGAAGCTGCTATAGTTAGTTTAAAAACCGACTTCAATGCAGAATTAGAAAAGCAATTTAATATGATCAGGCCCCAGGAAAATGGGGCCATAGGTTACGATTTAATCCAAATTATGAAAGAAAGGCTCTGCTGGGATATGCTGTTTTCTGATCCTCAGATGACTGCAGTAGACGTTTTTAAACGTACTCAAGAGATACAGGCTGAGCTTGAAAAAGTTCTTAAAGCCCCTACTGAGGATTCAAATTCGATTGCAAGCGGGGTTTTAGAGGATGCTATGCAGTCAAAATCTTATAATGAAGCAGATGAAATCCTTCCAGCCGAATTGAATTTACCAACCAATCAAGATGATCACAGCAGTGATGTATTTAATATCCCTGTTCCTGATCCGGTTCCCAATCAGAACGTCGTTCAGTTTAAAACTTTAAATGATTCTTCAAGTGTTAGATTAGAGAGCCCTCCACCAGACGCAGCTGATGAAGCACCTGAGCTTCCCACATCCGTGCCTACACCGACTATTGCGGATTTAAAAAGAAATATTGAATCTGTGCTTGCAACAAGACCAAGATTGATAACTCAAGATTTTAAAGTCGACTTAAAAGGTTCAATTTTATTAGCCAACGGTGAAGAAGGTTCAGAGGATGGGGTTCTGAAAGAAATTCTAGAAAAACAAAGTTTAAACTAACTGAAGAACAAATTTCGCAGAGCGAAATTTCTTTAAGTGATCCCATAGATGGTCAAAATGGTAGGTATTTTTGTACTGCCACTTTAAAATTCCATGAAAAAGTGGCTGAGAATGAAAAAATCAGCGGCGATGAATTAACTCAAATGGCGACAAATGTTAATAATTTTATGAAAGAAGTTATGTCTAAGGCCTCGCAAATATCCACTACAGAAGGCTTGAGATCAGGAGATTTGAAGCAAAAAATAAACGAAGATGGAAATCTGGTTAGGAGGAAATGGACACATAGTGGCCTTGAATTAAACGCTTTTGTAAGCCCTGCAGGTAAGATTTATCTTAGCTCATTAAGTCAAATATTAGGATCAGGTGCTGATAAGGTTGTTTTTACAGGAATTGACGCATCTAGAACTGGTAATGTTGATGGAACAAGTGAAGGGCAGGTTGTATTTGGAGTACCGCGTGAATTTGAAGGCCAAGATCAAGCCGAAGTTAATAGGAAATATGAAGCACAACAAGCAGAAGTTGATTTTCTCAAACAAGTTCAAGGGCCTGGCGTAGTTAAATTTGATTATTGTTTTGAAATGAATCGTGATGATAATGGAAATGTGATTCCAAATAAAAGTAAGGCGTTAGGGATCATCCTTGAATACTGTAATGGGGGGGATCTAGATCATAACCTACAAAGTTTAAATGGAGGTGATCTAGAAAATCTAGAAAGCTTCCAAAAGGAAAACTTAGAAAAAAATACACTTGCACAGGTATTGATTATGAAGCAAATTGCACTTGGTATGTCACGCATACATACTGAAGGAATTGTTCATGCTGACATAAAACCTCTAAATATTCTTTTAAAAAAGGATGCTAATGGAAAAATTATTGATGCCGTTATAGCTGACTTTGGCCTTTCTAAAAAAGAAGGTTTTGTGAGAAAGGGTTTATTAGGAACCTGCTTTTCTCCTGATCAATTGATTCGAGGCGAAGATTCGACAATTATGGATGATGTTTGGGATTTGGGGATTTTATTTTATGAGATGATAAAACAAGAGGATGAGCATAATGTGGCTGTTCTCTATAATGAGGTAATAGAAAAACATAGGAAAGATTCCGAAAAATTTAATCATTATTTAAATCATAAAGATCAGCTTCCAGCACATCACATAACTAAATTGAATCTAGAGTATGAAAAATTTAAAAAAGATTTAGAATTTGATATCGAGATGATTAAATTTAAAAGTAATCCTAGAAGAAATGAAAAAATGAATAAAAGTGGTTACGAATTAATTCAAACTATGATGGAAAAATTATCTTGGGATACACTTTTCTTTAAGGATAAAGATGGAAACAAAATGACATCAAACGACGTTTTAATTAGGGTTACATCGATAGAAGAAGAACTTGATAAAATACTTAAAACCCAAGATGCTGATCCGGCTCAAGTATGATTTGTTGTAACAATATAGATGTTTTTAATTGCTCTTATACTTATTTGCCATTATTGTAAGATTGTACCCCATCTTCTTAGCCCATTTACTCCTTGAGTTGCGATGCCCCATAACTTTACCTTACCCAATCAAAAGTATCCTACTAGATTGCGGACAGTTGTTATTATGCAAGCTCGCATGGGATCCACTCGTCTACCCGGTAAACTTCTTAAAGAAGTGCTTGGAAAGCCCCTTTTATTGTATCAAATAGAGCGATTGCAACGCGTTACGCTTGCTAACGAGATTGTCGTTGCTACTACAACAAACCCAATCGATCATACAGTTATAGACTTTTGTCATTCCAAGCAAATTCCAGTTTTTCAAGGCAGTGAAAATGATGTTCTGGATCGCTATTTTCAGGCTGCCAAATATTTTGAGGCAGAAGTCATTGTTCGCGTATCTGGGGATTGCCCTTTAATTGATCAACAAGTGGTCGATAAGGTAATTGATTTTTATAAAAAAAACTATCCGCGCTTTCAATATGTATCGAATACTTTAGAACGTTCCTATCCACGAGGCATGGACGTAGAGGTCTTCTCGTTTAGTGCTTTAGAAAAAGCTGCGACAATCGCCACTCGTCCGGAACAAAGGGAACATGTCACCCCCTATATTTATCAACATCCTGAATTGTTTGCTCTAGGGAATGTAGCCCATCATCCAAATGAATCACATTATCGTTGGACGGTTGACACAATAGAAGATTTTCAATTGATCACAGCAATTCTCGAAAATCTTTATCCTAAAAAGCCAAACTTTAGTATGTATGATATTTTGGAAGCTTTTAAAGAACATCCTGAATGGATAAATATAAATGCCCATGTCCAACAAAAGCCTTTAACCTAAATTTGAATGGGCACTCATATGATTAAAGAATCAGAAACCAACTTAGAAGAAACAGACTCATTAGGCAAAGATAAAGTAGCATTTGAATGTGTTCGCCCTATTGAAGCGCATGCGCGCTTGATTATGCAGTGGAGAAATGATGCGGACACTCTGAAAATGTCCTACCACAGCACTCCCAAAGAGTGGCATACTTTTTTTTCCGAATTTTTGAGCGATTATTTTTGCTTTCCCGATTTACCCCCCTTATTTGCTATTATTGAAGGACAACGTGCTGCATTTTTAAGATTTCGTCCTGTGATCCACCCCGAGGGTGCGATGCGACGCTGTTGCGACATCTCTATTAATGTGGCTCCGGAATTGCGTCATAAAGGGTTTGGAAGACTTATCCTTGAAGAAATCCAATCTTGGGTAGCCCAACAGGGATATGAAGATTTATATGCCGAGATAAAAAAAGATAATGCCGCCTCAAAGAATGCATTTTTAAATGCGGGCTTCCATGAGATCAGTGAAGGTATTAAAGAAATCATAGAAACTGGTAAGCAATTTCCGATTTTCCGCTTAATTACATCTTTAGATAAATATAGAATTCCTCTTAAAAATCTGTCAGAAGATGTTTTTGTGATTGCGGAAGCCGGTTCAAACTGGCGTGTGGGTTCCTCTTCGAAAGATATAGCTATGTCAAAAATGCTCATTCAGGCGGCCGCAGAGGCCGGAGCAGATGCCATAAAATTTCAAGTATTTCGTCCCGAAACGGTATATGTTAACAATGCCGGCACAAGCGATTATCTTTCTGATGCTGGTATTAAAGAGGACATAAATGCTATTTTTGCTGATCTTTCGATGCCTTATGACTTAATTCCTCAACTAGCAGCAGAATGTAAAGCTGCCGGCATTCATTTCATGGCCACAGCATTTTCTACCACTGATTTTGCTGCCATTGATCCTTATGTAACTATCCATAAAATCGCTTCGTATGAAATTGGGCACATTCGTCTCTTAGAGATGGCTGCTAAATCGAGCAAGCCCATTATTTTATCAACAGGGGCAGCTACAGAAGATGAAATTGCATGGAGCGTTAATTATCTAAAGGAGCATCAAGCTGGACAAATCACCTTGCTACAATGTACAGCTTGCTATCCTGCAGCACCTGAAGCAATGCATTTAAGGTCCATTCATTGGCTTAAAAATCGATTTAATTTACCTGCCGGCCTGTCAGATCACAGTCGGCATCCCTTGCACGCCCCCATTGCAGCTGTTGCGTTGGGAGCGACAGTAATTGAAAAGCATTTTACTATGGACAATGCTCTTCCAGGTCCAGATCATGCCTTTGCTTTAGAGCCTAACGAACTAAAAGAAATGATCCTCGCTATTCGCCAAACAGCCGCTATGCTAGGCTGCGAAGTTAAAAAGATCGACCCTTCAGAAGAAGAATTGCGTTATTATGCTCGCAGAGGACTTCAAGCTCTATGCAATATTGATGCAGGGGAGTTATTTCATGAAGGAAGAAATGTGGCCATTTTACGGCCTGGCAAACAAATTATAGGCGTCCATCCTAAATTTATTGATGAAGTTGAAGGTAAAGCCGCTAAAAGGCCTATTGAAGCGGGTGAAGGAATTCAGCTTAATGATTGGTAAGAATCGTTAATGGTGCTAATGATGATGATGATAAGGTTATAATAGGAAAAGCATGCTATGAATTTATATAATATACAAAAACCAAAAGCCCTATTGATTGATATGGATGGGACTTTGATCGACACCCTTCCGATGCTTTATGAAGCTTACATGGGCTTTCTTAAAAGCTATGGTGTCCTTGGTACTCCTAAAGAGTTTCAATCATTGATGGGGCCATCATTATCTGAAATCATTGATAGTTTAAAGCATCGCTATAAATTGACTGACGACCGCTCTGCTTTATTGGAGACTTATCAGCAAGGATTAAAGGAAGCATATGAACAAAAAGTAAATTTTTTTCCGCACGCGCTAGAAGCTATTCATTATGCAAAAAAACAAGATGTAAAATTAGCCTTGGTTTCTGCTTCAGAAAAGCAATTTGTCAACGCCTTTATCAAAGGTGCCCATCTTGCATCCTTATTTGATTTCATAGTCTTTTCTCAACAAGGAATTCGTAGCAAGCCGTACCCTGATTTATACCTTAAATCGCTCAAATTACTTCAATTAGATGCTTCAGATGTTTTGGCGATTGAGGATTCAGTGAGTGGAGTGCAGGCAGCCACCAGTGCAGAGATCTTTACTCTTTGGATCAAACACAACACTTTCTTTGCCTCACATTCCGCACCTAATCCGCTTCCAATACCAAATGTCTCAAAAGATCTTTATCATCAAGTTGATGATTGGAAAAATATTTTAATTTGGTTAAAAGAGAAGTGCGATGCATGATTATCAGACGTTCAAATTATCTCCTAATTTCCCCTTTTTATTAGACTCCTCACGAGGGAGAATTGAATTATCAGACGTAGTAAATCAAGCTATTGAAACGATCTGGCAAAGGGAAAAAGAACAGCGGAAAGAACAGTTGTTCAACGGGAAAGTACTTAGTTTAGTGGAATATAGCCCGGATGGTCGATTGGTAGCAGAATTTATTGAATATAAATATTTTCTTGCTTATGTGCAAGAGCCCTCTTTAAGGAAAAAATTAGGAATAAAGCCGATAAGTTTGAGTTGTATTACCCGCACTTCCAAAGCTGTTTTAGTTGGACAACGCTCAGAGGTTGTGATGCAATATCCTTTATGGTTTGAGTTAGTTCCTTCAGGAGGGATAGATGCGGGATCAATAGAGGGAGAGAAGGGGGAGCGCATCAATGTCATTGAGCAGGCTTTGCGCGAGCTTGAGGAAGAAACGGGATATTTAGCAGAAGTTGTTCAACAGGCAACTCCTTTTGCACTAGTCTACGATTCTAATACTGCAATGTATGAAGTGTGTGTGGAAATAGTGTTGCATTCGGATAAAGTAAATCCAAAAGTAAATCAATCTTTGCCTCCGACATTTGAATATGATGTTCTTAAGTGGGTTTATAAGGCTGATATGCCTGCATTTATTCAGCAGCATTCAGAAAACTTCGTTCCTTTATCTCTTCATCTTTTAAATTTAGCTTGGGCTCGTTTAGAGCCGCACTTCTAGTGCTCTTGACTATTTTTTTAAAAAATAACACCCAGGCTAAAGGCAGCCCCTGGAAAGGGAGACTGCAGGCCTGGTGTTATTTTAAAAAAAACTTAGAGCACTGGAGCGGCTGACAGGAAAAAGAAGGCAATAGATTATTTTATGTTTGGCGAAGCCTTTGGAGTGCGTCGGCTCCTGCCGCGCCCTTCAATTCAAGAAATCAACTTAATCTCCCTAGGATATGGCATAAGAGGACAAAGTCTAAAAATCTTTATTTTGAAATGATTTTATTCCGCTTCAAAGGACCTCCTGAATCAAAAAGCGCGGCAGGAGCCGGCGCACTCCAAAGGCTTCGCCAAAGGCGTACGATCTATTTGTTATAATTACGGCATCTAGTAGATGAATAACTTGTTGCGAAAGTTGCTAAGTTGCACTATAATGGCGATTTTACCACAAGTCAATTTATGAAATATAACAACTTACGTGCCTTTGAGAAACATTTGGAAGGGGCTGCACCACAGCATTTTTCTGATATTTATATGATTTTAGCCAAAGAAGATTATGAGCGAAAATCAGCATTGGACTTGTTGATTAAAATTGTTTTAAAAAAAGAAGTGTCTCCTGATCTTTGTTTACAAATCTTCGATGCAGAAAAACATACTGTCGATAATGTTCTGAGCGAATTGGAAATGCTAGCCTTTTTTGCAAAGAAACGCTTAATTGTTGTACATAATGCCGATAAATTCGAGAAAGCCTCTGCATTAAAAATGGAGTCTTATTTTAACGTACCCAATCGCAGTGCGTGCTTAGTACTTATAGCTCCTTCAGTTAATCGCGCCACTAATTTTTACAAAAAAGCTGAAAAAGTTGGGATCATTCTTGATATCGCTGAAGAAAAGCCGTGGGAACGGGAAAAATCGCTCGCTGATTGGTTGGGAACTGCGGCTTTGGCAGAAGGAAAACAAATTGAGCAATCCACGTGTCGAGCATTGGTAAAGCAATTGGGCACAGATCAATGCCTCCTGCAACAGGAATTGCTTAAGCTTGTGTGCTATGTGGGACAACGTGCTAGTATTACCGAAAAGGATGTCTCAACTATTTGCGGCAGCGTCAATAGTGAAAATGCGTGGCAACTTGGGGAAGCAATCTTTCGTCGCGATGTTGCTACAGCGCTTCGCATCAGTAAAGCATTGCTTAATGATGGCGTGGCCTTGATTGCATTGCTGCGCCAAATTCGCTCACAATTTCAAACTGAATTCAATATTTGTTCTATACTGATGCAGGGAGGGAGTGGAGACGAGATCTCACGGGAATATCCGTATATGAAAGGACAAATTCTTGAGCGCCACATTCAAAATGCTCGTAGCTATGGCATGCTATCATTGAAAGAAGGTCTGTTAAAAGTTGATCAAACAGAGCTGCAGGCGAAAAATAGTTCTGTAGATCCTGATTTTTTAGCAGAAATGTTAGTTATAAAATTAACTTCGAATAAATAAAAAAACTCTGAGCCTTTTTCTAATTTTGTCTCATTTTATTTGTGGAAAGCATTGCGAGAAGCCCTGACTATTGTCGAGAAGGCTCTGAAAGAGAGTAGCCAGCCCTTCTCGGCCTGAAAAAAAAGGGGGAACATATTTTCCAAAGCAATTTGCAATAAATAGGGCTTCTCATGAGCATATAAAGTATTCGCAATTTTAAAGAAAATTGCGAATACTTATATTTTTTTATAATGCTTTAGCTTTTTGAATGGCGGATGCTTGACCGTATTTATAAATAGAATAACAAGAAAATATTCCCGATGCTATAGACACTAACAATAAAGTGCCGGAATAATCTTTTTCCTTACAAGCATTGAAATTTTTAAATTGACTTGGGCAGCTTTTTGAGCCGTCAAAACTAAGAGCATTGCCAAAAAGTTCAAACATAACCAATGCTAGGGGGCCCTTAGTAGCTCTTACTGTTTTAGACCATGCAATAGACAGACATGTATTATATGCCATCTCAACTTGATCACAAGCATGTGCAGCATAATACGCCCCCATACCAGAAAAACCAGCTACTGCCATTGATGCGGCTGATGCGATAATTTCTTTCATATTTTAAAACCTTATAAACTTTATTGATAAATTAAATTAAATAGACCATTAGCTAATGTATCTTAAAAACTATGGTAAAATTTTAGTTTTTACATGCGTAATTATAAATCATAATTGTTAAGAAAATATAAATTTAGATAAATTTTGGTAAATGTGGGGATGCTTACCGGGGCCATCTCAAACTATTTCGCTAATTTATAAAAGCTTTAACCTTTGGGATAGCAGGAGCGTGTATATAATTAAAAGCAGAGTATGTGGCAAATATTACAGATGCTATTGATATTAACACCAACGTGCCCGTATAATTTTGATCCTTGCAAGCGTTAAAATTTTTATATTGGATCGGACAGCTTTTTGAGCCGTCAATAGTAAGTGCATTTGTTATCAATTCAAATATAATTAAAGCAGGGCGTGCTTTCGTTTGTGTGATAGTATTTAACATGCATGTGTTATATGCAGCTTGAAGTTGATCACAAGAATGCTCACCATTATACGCCGTAATACCAGTATAACCAGCTAGGGCGGCCGATGCGAGAGATGCGACAATTTCTTTCATACTTACCTCATAACTTCATTAAATCACACGTCCTTGTATTTTTCAAGCTGACAATCTTTTTAAGATGCAAGAAATAATGCTTTAACCTTCTTGAGTGGCGTGAGCAACGAGTTTAACGTAAATGTCGGTTGGTATTCTAAGATTAAATTTCCGTGAATGTGGCTTCTCTGGATCCTTACCTCTTTTTTTTCAAGACAGTTCAATAATTAAGGGGTAGAAGCAATCAAATTTCCAACTTTTTCCCATGATGAGTCAGGTTTCATGACGATGAAAACATAAGAATTTTCCGCATCTTTATAGTATTCCATCTTGTTAGAGTACAATTCTGTTTGAACTTGTTCAGGTGTTAATTTATAAAGCCCCCCTGAAATGGCATCTACAGCTAGTCCAATAAATCCACCAAAAAGAATATTCCCAAAAACCCAACCACTGATTTGTCTGGATAAAACCAATTCATAGGGTTGAAAATTGACGAGTTCAATCCTAACAACGTGATTATCTTTTCGTGACATTCCAACAAGGATTGGAGTATTACCTATGTAATTTTGATCCACCCACACGGCCGCATTACTTGGATTGCTGGAGATGCCTACAGACTGGTATGTCCCATGCACAATAGTAGCGCAGCTTGTCAATGAGGCAAGTGTGGAAGATAGCACCAAAGAAGTGATAACAGTTTTAAGAATTTTCATAAATCACCTTATTATATTTGTTATTAGTTTAGATTAAGCATAGAAAAGAAAAATGGCCGCTTTCTTATCTAAATTTGGCAAGGGGCTTTTTTTCCATAGGTGTACAGGCTGAGAAACTATTCCTTGGGTAGGTAATGTTAAATCCCAACCGACACATAGTTCAGTAGAATCACGTAATACTTTGAGTAGTGACTCTAAAGTATGCTTATTGCGATAAGGTGTTTCGATAAAGACTTGGGTGGACGCATCTGCTTTGGACCTTTTTTCTAATTCGCGAATTTGAACCTCACGTCCCGAAGGTTCTTTGTCGAGATATCCTGCAAAGTAAAATCGCTGCGCAGGAAGACCAGAGGCTATTAATCCAAGGAGGATTGAAGAAGGACCCACAAAGGTATTAATGACAATGCCACTTTGACGCGCACGATTGACTAATTTGGAGCCGGGATCAGCTATACAAGGCAATCCTGCATCAGAAACAAAGCCCCATCGCTCACCTTTGCGAATTGGTTCTAATAAAAAATCGATATCTGCATCAGGCGTATGTTCATTAAATAGGGCAATAGGGATTTCACTAGCAGGTTTTTTAGTGGTAAATCTGCCGAGATAACGGCGACCGGCTGTTTCACTTTCTGCAATCAGTCCATCTAATGTTCCTACGGCCTTATCAACACTCGCAGGTAAGAAAAGTTCATGGTGTTTCACTTCACCTAATAAATTAGGCAGTAATAATAAGGCTGGCTTTTGAGAAGATTGATCCATTGTAAGTATCCTTGTAGAAAAGCAACAATTTTGCCATTCTGTAGATCTCTAGTCAATGTTTTTTTTGTGATTTATTTGAGATTTTAACTAAAGTTTAGATAATATCAACAGCGACAGTATCGTAAAAGAGAATGCCTTTCGTCGATAATGTTAAAATATTTCCATTTTTAACTATGAATTCATCTTTTTCCAGGTTTTTAAGAATTTCGATTAATTCTTTTGATAAAATGCCATGTGCCAATTGAAAATCGCAAAGATCTACGCCCTGAAGTAAACGCAATGCAATTGCCAATAATTCGCGCTGATGTTCTTCTTTTTCAAGCTTTTCATCAAAATCAATAGGTAGATTTCCTTCTTGCAGTGATTTAAGATAGCGGCTGAGATTTGCTACATTGCGAAAACGGCGACCTTCCCAATAACTAAAAGCTGAAGGACCTACTCCTAAGAAAGGGCGACCCGTCCAATAACCAACATTATGTCGGGAATAAAGGTTATTTTTAGCAAAAGCCGAAATTTCATATTGAAGCAATCCGCAGGCATTCATTTGGTCCACTGCCATGCGATACATTTCAGCACTACTTTCGGCATCCGGCAGTTCCTTGCGAAGAGATTCTTGATATTTAAAGAAGACGGTATGAGGTTCAATAGTTAGGTTGTATAAAGAAAGGTGCGTTATAGGCAACTGAGGAATGCTTTGAAGAGTGGTTTGCCAAGAATGAAGGGTTTGCCCAGGAATATCATACATGAGGTCGATGCTAATATTATCAATGCCCGCTTGGTGCGTCATATTAATAGCATCGATTGCTTTAGTTGCGTTATGTATGCGCCCTAACCGTATTAGTAGATCATTGTCCAGTGTTTGAACACCAATGCTGACGCGATTTACGCCAGCTGCGGCATATTCCCTGATCAGCTGCTCAGTGATATTTTCAGGATTAGCTTCCAGGGTGATTTCAATATTCTTGGCATCAAAGGGAATGTAAGAATAAATGGTGGCCAATAAAGTAGCAAGCGGCTTAGCTCCAAAAAGGGCGGGGGTTCCTCCGCCAAAATAAATTGAAACTAAGCGCTTCCCTTTAAGCTGTTCAAGCAAGAGCGCCAACTCTCTTTCAAACCCTTCCATCAATTGTAGCTTTAAAGGCTCTTTATCAGGCAGGACATAGAAATGGCAATAAGAACATTTCTTTGAGCAAAAAGGAATATGGAAATAAAGGC
>JACDGH010000027.1 GCA_013815395.1 Parachlamydiaceae bacterium | reverse complement strand
GTTTATTTCCGCACGGTTTGCACCCAAAGGCCTTTGCTGGGGTATCTGTGGCGATTGTTGAATCCTGTCCTGCGAGTTTGATGGTCTTGTTTGAGTCTGCGTTCTCGTTTGATCTTCTGCAGGCCTAATCGACGCACGGCTCATGGTGGGCGTGCGGTTTATTGTCTGCCCTCCCCCTCTAGAATTACTACTACCTACGCTATTTCTGCCGCCACCTCTTCCTTCGCCCCTTGCTTCGACCTCAAAAGGCGAGATTAACAAACTCGTTATAATAACTAAAACCGTTAACGCAAATAATTTATTCCACATAGCGTCTCCTAATCTATCTTTTCGACTGTAACAGAATCCATATTAGGCAAAATCTCGCCATCTATCTCCCGCTCTACTGAAGCAAAGGTGTATTTGCGATCATCTATATGCGTGTAAATATTCTTCGAAGTGCCCTGGCGCCCATCGCTCAAAGTATAATGCATAGTTGCAAACCAACTCTTATCCACCTTTTCCCATGTCCCTTCGCCAAATTCTCCATCGGAATCAAAAACCCATGAGCGTATGATATTTTTTACTGGATCCCAGCCTATAATCTGCCTACCTTCAAGATCATTCTGCCCATAAATTTTCATTGTAAAGTTCTGAGTAATAAAGTTTTTAGATTTGTCCCACCGGTTATCAAACGAAATTTCAATATTGTCATCGATGTCCTTCCATTTACCCACAAGCCACGCCAGATTTTTTAAATGTTCAAAATTAGAAGAAGGCTCCAGCAATTCAATCTCGTTAATTGCATTGATAAACCACTTACCTTTTTCTTTGATATACTCCGCTCGGTAAGCCATCCGTCTCGACGGTTGATCATCAATACTCACTCTCATCACACCATTTTCGATGGCCTCATCCGCATTGGAAAAGTCAATACTATTGATCGCAATTTCGAGGTGCCCTTTTTTTCCCTGCGCAAATTTTTCCTTGAAGAGCTTTTCGATCGCTTCTTTACCTGCCGCAGATTCTCCAGTAACAGGATTTATATAAGCACCCTCAGCGGCCCACTGCGCGCTCAACTTCACAGCATCTTGCTCATTGTAAGCTTCTTGATACGCTTCAACGACATTTCGGATAGCTTTTTCATCTGTTTCTTTATCCGCCTTTGCTTGACCACACCCTGAAAACCATGCCGCAGCCAACATTGATATAAAAATTTTGAAACATGTGTGCATATTTCACTCTCCCTGATACTTCTTATTATGAATAGTCATGAAATGGCAATCATCTTCTAATTTTGTGTATCACATTATTTTTTTTAATTGCAAACAACTATTAATAAACATATTTTGATTTTCAATCGTTATATTACTTGAGTGAACTTATGCGACAGTGCTTATTAGTTATTTTACTATTAACTTCTTGTGAAAAGGAAGTCGTTACAGAAGCGGTGCGTCCAGTAAAAACGATACAAGTCAGTGAAGCCTCTTCTGTAGATAATCAGCAGATCTTTCCAGGAACTTTACGCGCTTTTCAACATGCCGATCTTTCTTTTCGCGTGGACGGAACGCTTATTATGCGCAATGTTTATGTGGGATATAGGGCGCAAAAAAATGAAACTTTGGTCCAACTTGACCCCAGAGAATACGAAATTGCCCTCCAAAAAGCGGGTGGCAAGATAGGTAGTGTCAGTGCCCAACTTGATTTTGCCGTAAAAGATTATGCAAGAATGCAAAAAATATACAGTAGAGACCCAGGCGCCATTAGTGATAGCCTTTTAGATCGAAAAAAGGAAACAAGCAATCAGTTGAAGGCTGAATTAACTATTGCCGAGGGAGATTTTGATCAAGCTGCTGATAACTTGTCCTACGCCTCTTTAAAAGCCCCTTTTGATGGGATCATCGCTGCTATTTACGTTGAAAATCATGAACAAGTACGGGCAAAACAAGCCGTCTTGCGCTTTTTGGACATTGCCGATCGCGAAATGGAGATTAATGTTCCCGAGAAATTTATCAATGCTCTATTAGAAGGAAAAGACCGCTTGAATTTTGAAATTCTTTTAGATGCATTTCCAAATAGGGTTTTCAATGCATCAATCAAGGAAATTGGAACAGAGGCTTCAAGTACAACCCAAACATATCCTGTCACCCTAAGTTTGCAAAAAATTCCTTATGATGTTTCGCTTTTAGCAGGCATGAGCGGCAGAGCAATTCTTAAGCAGTCAACCGAAAATTTAATTAACACATTCAAAATCCCTCAATCAGCCATTTTCACCGACGATGGCAGGGCAACTTTTGTTTGGATAATTGATCCAAACACGCAAACTGTTCAAAAAAAAGCTGTCAAAGTAGATGGAAGCAATAAAGGAAATATCTTCGTTAAAGAAGGATTAGCTTCTGGTGATTGGATAGTTACAGGGGGAACAAGTTTTTTAATTGAAGGGCAGCGAGTCAGATTCGAGCAGGAGTCAACCAAACCATGAAAAAACTGGTAGAGTTTGGCTTACAATATAAAGCTGTTATGTTGCTACTCACAGCCATCATTGTGATTGGCGGAATTTTTAGTTTCTTTTCTCTTGGGCGACTTGAAGACCCCCCCTTTAGTGTAAAATCCGCTTTAGTGATCACTCAATATCCTGGAGCCACGCCAGAAGAAGTAGAGCAAGAAGTCACAGATCGTTTGGAGACAGCAATTCATCAAATGCCTCAGGTCGAACACATCTACTCAATGTCGCGTGAAGGGCTTTCTTACATCAAAGTAGATGTCAAAGATCGTTACTGGGCAAAAGATTTGCCTCAGGTATGGGACGAATTGCGCAGAAAAATAAACGACGTTACTTCATCCCTGCCACCGGGAGTAGAACCACCAAGAGTTGTAGATGATTTTGGATTTGTATTCGGTTTTTTATTAGCGATCACTGGCGAAGGATTTAGCCATGCTGAATTAGAAGATAAGGCGGAAAACATCCAAAAGCAACTTTATCTTGTTCCTAATATTGCGCGGATTGATCTCTGGGGGGTACAACAAAGAACCATCAATTTAGATGTTTCTAACCAAAAAATATCAGAGCTGCGCTTATCCCCTCAAACTATTCACAATTTGCTTGCTAAGCAAAATATGATTGTCAATGCGGGAAGCCTCGATCATGAAAATATTCGTTATCCCATGCATATTTCTGGGGAATTTAAAAATCCTCATGAGGTAGTAGAACTAATTATTCAACCCCAAACTAATGATCTCATTCAAGATGCTCTTGAAAAACAGAAAACAAAAAAAAATAGTGGAAATTCTTTTTCTCAGGAAATTGAGAAAAATGAGAAAAATAAATTTTCTTTAGGCGATATTGCCTCGGTTTCTGTTGGATATCAAGATCCCCCAGTTAAAATAATGAAGTTTAATGGAATCCCTGCCATCGGCATTCAAATTGCAGGGACTGAGGATAGCAATATTGTAGAGGTGGGACGACAGATTGATGAGAAATTACGCCAGTTACAGGAAGAACTTCCTATTGGGATCGAATTACATAAAATTTCTTGGCAATCGATAATTGTACAAGAATCAATCTCAGGATTTGTTCTCAGCATGATTGAGTCGATCATTATTGTTTTAATTGTTTTGCTTATCCCGAGCGGGATGCGTATGGGGGGAATCATTGGGTTGGCTCTTATTCTCACTATTTTAGCCACTTTTCTCTACATGTATTTCATGAAAATCCCTTTGGAACGGATGTCCTTAGGAGCCTTAATTATAGCCATGGGAATGATGGTGGACAACTCAATTGTTGTGGCAGATGGCATTGCAGTTAACTTACGGAAAGGAATGGACAAATATCAAGCCGCTCTTAAAGCTGCAGCCACGCCTGCCTTGCCTTTACTTTCGGCTACATTCATCGCCGTGATGTCTTTTTATCCAATTTATGCTTCTGAAGGTTCTACAGGGGAGTATTGCCGCACATTATTTGTCGTTGTAGCAGTATCTTTAATAATAAGTTGGTTTATCTCACTTTTAATGACCCCTCAACAATGCCTCTGGTTTCTTGATAGTAAAAAGCAAAGCGCAGAGACCGATGAATTTAATACTCCCTTTTTCAATCGATTTAGAAAACTCGTTCGGGGTGTTATCCGCCAGCGCTTGCTTTCTGTAAGCTTACTTCTAGTTGGATTGGTTATGTCTTTTATTGGTTTTCAATACGTAGTCAAGCTTTTTTTCCCGAATTCTACACGTCCTCAATTGATGGTGGACTATTGGGCACCTGCCGGAACTTCTATTCATGAGGTCACCTCAAAGACGAATCTAATAGAAAAAAAATTCCAGGAAGATGAAAACGTGGAATCCGTTTCAAGCTTTATTGGAGCGGGACCCCCGAGATTTTACCTTCCAGTTGATCCTGAATTCATTTATTCAAATTATGGACAACTATTAATAAACTTTAAAAGCTTTCAAGACATTAATCCATTCATAGCCGCACATTCTGAATGGCTTCAAAATGAATTTCCAGAAGCCCTCGTACGGATCCGAAAATATAATGTTGGCCCCGGAGATGCATGGAAATTCGAGTTACGCCTATTGGGCCCCTATGACGTCAAACCAAACGAGCTAAGACAAATCGGGTCTAGTCTGCTAGCAAAAATTCAAAAGACGCCCTTAGGGAATGATTGGAGACTTGATATCATGAACCCCATCCGTCAGCTTAATTTTGACTATGATCAGAAAAGAGCGCGTTCGGCTAATATTTCTAGGGAGGATATCGCTAATGGACTTAAACGGGGTTATGATGGTTTGAATATTGGACTCTATCGAGAAAAAAACAAACTCTATAAGATCCAATGGCGCAATACAGATGAAGAAAAGAATTCACTATTATCGCATTTAGATACTTTGCCTATTCGAGGAGAAAACAAGGTAACCTCTGTTCCTCTTTCTCAAATCAGCAATCAAACCGAATTTCAATGGGAAGAGCCATATATACTGCGCTGGGATAGGCAGCGACAAGTAGCGATTCAAGGCTCTCCAATCTTAACTTCTACTTTTGTGGACTTAAAAGAAAGTGTCTCTAAAGACATCAAAGATTTCCCTCTACCAAAAGGCTTCAGCTTATTTTGGGATGGAGAAGAAGATAGTAGCAAAACAGCTCAAAAACAACTCCTACCTGGGGTTGTTCCTACTATTATTGTTATCTTGTTGTGTCTTGTGCTCATATTCAATGATTTTAGACCCATCGCAGTCATTTTATGTACAATTCCCTTTGCCATGATAGGTATTACGGGGGGCTTACTCCTGTTTGATGTTCCTTTCGGTTTTATGGCACTTCTAGGTTCCATGAGTCTAGCTGGAATGATGAACAAAAATATTGTTGTTCTTCTTGACGCTTGCAATGAAAACCTGGCTAATGGAATGCACCCCTACGATGCTATTATAGAAGCTGCAGTGTGTAGAGCTAGACCTGTCATGTTGGCAGCAGGGACAACAGTTCTCGGTGTTATTCCTCTATTACAAGATGTTTTTTGGATTGGTTTAGCTGTCGCGATCATGGGAGGCTTAGCTGTAGGTTCCGTCCTTACGCTCTTTGCTGTACCGCTTTTTTACTCAATCATCTATCGAATACAGCCTCCGGTAAAGGAAAATACATAATGCAGAAAATTTTACACCTTATCTTTTTATTATTATTGACCGGCTGCATTCGGGTAGGGCCGAATTTTAAATCCCCACCAACAAATACGCAAGGAGCATGGACTGAGCAATCGCCTCACATTGAAATTAACCAGGATATAGATATGGGCCCCTGGTGGCAAAACTTTAAGGATGAAATGTTAAATTCCTTGATCGACTATGCATTGCAAGAAAACTACTCGTTAGAGGCGGCAGCTTATAGAATTCTTGCTGCCAAGGCTAATTTAGGATTTGCAATTGGAGAATTCTTTCCTCAAACGCAGCAAGCTGAAGGCTCTCTAATAAGAAAACATATTAGCGCCAATGCCCCCAATACATTAGGCATAGATCGCGACTTTTTAGATGGTATTTTAGGATTACGTGTTGCCTGGGAATTAGATTTTTGGGGGCGTTTTTATCGCGGCGTGCAGGTGGCGGGTGGCCAATATAATGCAACTAAAGATGATTATCGAGATGTCCAACGCATTCTTATTTCAGACATCGTTATAGCCTATGTTCAACATAAAACATTTCAAAGTCGAATTGCTATTCTCAAGCGCAATGTGGCTATCCAATTTCGCAGCTCAGAGATTGCCAAGGTACGCTGGGAAGAAGGTTTCGAATCCGAACTCGATTATGCGCAAGCGGTAACATTGTGGAAAGAAACTGAAGCACAAAAAACAAGCTTAGAAATTGAGCTCAAACGCACACTTACCAGCATTGCAATTCTGGTCGGTTTGACTCCCGAAGAATTCACTTGTCATTTTACAATAAATTCTGATCCCCTAAATCCCCCCATTGATGTAGTAGTTGGATGTCCTGCAGAAATTCTATATCAACGTCCTGATTTACGACGTAGTTTAGATCTTTTATATGCTCAAAATGCACGTGTAGGAATTGCTGTTAGCGATCTTTTTCCGAGAATCTCATTTACAGGTTTTTTGGGATTAGAATGTGGTTCTGATACCCATACTACTGCTAACCAAATGGGAAAACATTTTTTTAGCAGAAATAGTCTTACTTTTTTTTATGGACCAGACTTTGCCTGGCCCATTTTAAATTATGGACGTCTTGAAAATCGCATCAAGGAGCAGTATGCCTTGCTTAATGAAGGCATAGCTACCTATCGGAATCAAGTCCTTGAAGCCTACAAAGAAGTAGAAGACTCTTTAACATTCTTTGTTAAATCAATCGAACAAACTAATGATTTGAAACTCAGCTTTAAATATGCAAAAAGATCTGTGGACATTTCTACATTGCAATATCAAGAAGGTTTAGCTGACTATTCTAGAGTCTTAAATTCACTGCAGCTTCAAGTAGCGGCCGAAGATGCAATGGCGCAAGCTTTAGGGAATATCAGCCTCGCCTATGCAAATATCTATAGATCGCTTGGAACTTTTTAAGTAAGTCCTCAAAAATTGATGGTGTAGGCAACTTAAAATCTCCGTTATTCGCTTCGACCTTAAGTTGCCTAATCTCTAAATCTCCATTTGATTTCTCAAAATGAAGCCATGATTTCGCAAATTAATAAGGTGAAACAAATATTTGTAAGCACTTTGGGAAATCCTAACGAAAGAGCACAGTCATTTAGAAACAAACTTATTGACGCTAATGCTAGCGTGGTTTTTACACAAGAAAGTGATGCGATTGTCCCCCAACTACTCACTGAAGATGGAATTTTTCACTCTATTGCTGGTCAAAATGCTTCTGATTTGCCAAGATTATTGAAAAATTCCATCAACTCACTAAATTGCCTTAAAATAAAGATCTTCAACTTGTGATCGGGATAGATGCTAATACTAAATCCGACGAAGATTTTGCACTGTTGCATGAGCATCTACAATCTCTGGGAATTGTCTCGACAAGCGTTGGCCCCACTACCATAAAGAAGCGCATGGTAACAGCTCAACACTCGAAGGCTGGAAGATTTGCAGTGGATGAAAAGGATTATCTGATTGTACTAAAGCCTGAAAATGGCGGTCTTTATCAAATGGCGAACCCAACTGTTGGGTTCTTAGAAGAAAAACCGGACACCACAATTGCCTTACCAAATATGGATAACCCTTCCGACCACTACCCAGTAGGCGTTACCATGAAGAGGATTGATAATTAATTCCAAAGCAGAAAAGTTGCAATTATAACTGAAGCTTGCAATATATAGAAGGCCCCCTATAAATTTTAAAGGGCTATAGTAGTACTTTGCAAATTACATTTATAATTGTACCTTCCAAACATCTTTCATTTATGAGAAAAGCATGAACAAAAATAAAATCTGGGATATCACTCCGCTAGTAACTGCAGACTTTCCTCTTTGGCCGGGAAGCAAACCCCTTCAACGCCATATTGTCTGCGACATTGAGAAAGGAGATGTGATAACTAGTTCTAATATAAGCTCTACAGCGCACTTAGGAGCGCACGCAGATGCTCCATCGCATTATGCCAAAGATGGACTAACGATTGATGAATGCCCACTGCATTATTATCTAGGACTCTGTCAAGTCATCCATCCTCAAGTAAAACATGGGGAGTTAATTACCAAAAAAAATATAGATCAGAAAATTGTAGCTCCTCGCGTACTTTTTGCAACATCTACTTTTGATTATGCTAAACCTTTTAGCGAAGATTTTGCGGCATTCGATCCGGATTTTTTTGAATTCATGGCTCAAAATAAAGTCATTACCATTGGAATTGATGCACCAAGCGTTGATTTATTTAAAAATCAAGCCCTTCCATGTCATCAACTTGCATATAAATATGAGATAGCCCTCTTAGAAAATCTTGATTTAGATGGGGTTCCGGAAGGCTTATATGAACTCACGGCACTACCTCTCAAAATTAAAGGCTTTGATGCCAGTCCGGTACGTGCAATTTTGCGTGGTATTGAATATCCGAGCGCCTCTTCACCTTAAACTAACGGAAGCGGTGGGGGCTTTTTAATGTATTCAGCTATTTTGATAACGGCATCGCCAATCACTTTTAAGCGATAAAAAAAGACATAAAAACTTTCCACATCTTCTAAATTGAATTTAGGTGTGGTACGCGTAGCTCTAAAACGCAATAAATCTTCGTGAAGATCTTTTAAGGCCACTTTTAATTCATCAAGATGCGAAGGCGTTTTATCTTCTTCCAATAATTTCTCTAAGTCCCGAATACCTGCATCGGTTTTAGTAATCACATTGGCAACTTGTTCCGAAAGACTATCATCGAAAATTTTTGTAATCATTTCAAGTTTTACGAATTTCAATTGAGCAATTGATTCCAGCATTGTTTCCACATGATTAATTATAAATGCCCATTCTTCAGGTTTTTGCGATTGATTCAGTAATTCCAACTTAGATTCTTCAAGGTAATTCAGATTTTGAAATGAGAGATCTTGTATTTCAGCAAATATTTCATCGATGGCTTGCGGATCGATTTTTTTTTCCAAACGCAAATCAACCACTGCGCGATATTGCTTACTTACCAAGCCCAATATCTTCACCACATTTAAACGCAAGTTTATACTTGCTTTTTCCGGCCAGAGCACATGCGCCACAAAAACTGCTACAATAATGCCGATGCATGAGTCTACAAAACGAAAAAAACTGAAAGCCCAGGGATCTAGATTAGGATTCAACCCCCCAAAAATAATGATAATGGCTGTGGACAAGCTGGCTATCCGAAAGCTTTCCTTAAGATTTAAGACAGAACAAATCACTATAGTTAAGAAAAGCGCCGCTCCTAAGCTGGCAGGATGGTCTGCCCCCCAATAGACAAAAAAAAGACTGCCAATAATGGAGCCGATAGCCACTCCTGAAAAACGCACCCAGGCTGCCTTATAAGTACCCCCAAGCTGCGCTTGAAGAACAACGATGGTGGCCAACACACACCACAAACCACTGATCAATGTATCGGGTCGTTTAAAAACTTTACTAAAAGCCAGGCCCACAAATAAACTTAAGCTAGCTGCAATACTCGTTTTTATTGCTAATTTCAATTCAAATTTATCTGATATATATCTTAACCAACCCCTAAGAGTGGTCCTGATTTTCCAGAACATCATGGTCTCCTTTTTTCAGGATAATTCCTCGCGCATGCATAAACTCTTAAATTCGGAGATGTTCACCTTTAAGTCACCTCATCTCTGTGTTCTCTGTGGTTTATAATCTTCCAAAGAGCACACAGATAAAGAAATTAACTAATTTAATTGTTTCCTTGTAATGATGAACAGGCCCAAAATTTCATATTCGCATAAAACTAATTCTATAAGCTACATTCATTTTTATCAAAGACTCGAGTGTGAAGTTATTAAATAACTTGTGATTTGGTAGATCAATCGAAAGTATACTGATTGCAAATTTGATTGCTGCAAAGCTTTTGCCCAAACTCCATTTAAATAATGAGTCAATAATTATCCCTATAATATATAGTAAAATAAAGAAAATAAGGGGTTTTTTTATGATCGGGACGTTCTTTTCCATACTTTTAGCTGCATTTATAGTTTTCAATCCCTTTGTCGGGGAAGCCAATCTAAATGCCACAGTTTTATCTATAGCCATGCTTGCTACGGGAATTTTATTTCTCTTAATGCTTCCAGCAAGTATAGCCTTTTCGTGGCTTCCTCTACAGAAGGCCGAACAAAATGCCACGCCTCGCATTCTCGAGATGTATCGCAAAGACGCACACTTACGTTTAACATCGGCCTGGCTTGCTATTTTTCCTTTAGCATCCTTTGTCCTAGGTCTCGACGTCCTTTACACCCATATTTTTGAAGTTAAAATTATTTTTGCTATTTGGATCATTTTATTGGGAATCACTATTGATGCTTCTCAGTATTTATTTAAGCGCATTTTAGGATACCTTAACCCCTTTGCCGTGGTAGAAATGTTTACAAAGGAAGCAAATCAAGCTATCCGAAATGAACGAGAGGAAGATCTTTGCCAATGGATCGATGCTCTTTCAGAAATTTCTATTAAAGCCATGCAAAGACATAGCTCTTCACTTAGCAACGCCTCGATCAATGAACAACAACAAATTGCGCGTTTATTTCTAAAATCTTCCAAAAGCATTTCTCACCACTCTCAAGATAAGCAAACTATAGAATTAGGAATTTCAGATAAAATTAGTTACGTGATGTTTTTTCTATATCAACGTTTGGAGTTGGAATTTGACAAGGCCATCAAAAATAATATCGAGCCCACCTGCAGTCAAATCATCGTCTCTCTCGGAAAAATTGCCATAGATGCGGCTAATTACGATATCTCCATAGCAAGTCCTCCACTACGCTTTTTAGGCAAATTCGCCCTATTAGCTCAAGAAAAAGAGATGCATGAAACCTCTATTAAAGCCTCCTGCACTCTTTTAGGTGTAGCGCATACCATCCTCAATGAGATCGAAATTGCTTATCAGGAAATTAAAGATCCTTTTTTTAGCATCGTGAATGCTATGGAAGAACTTGCCAAAGGGGAATTTAGAAAAAATAAGTCTATGAATATCAGCCTATTGACCCAACCTTTTGTAGAGTTAAAAGCGATGTTTGCAACAGGCGCTGCCAAAGATCATGTAGACACCCCAGCTATTATACAAAATATTGATCGCGTTTTAGGTGAATTTGAGGCTTTGCAAATGGTAATGAATACTTTGCCTACCATTCCTGAAATACGCGAAGAGACAATACCTCCCCCTCCAAATCTAACGCCAACCCCCTAAACTGGGTGTGATTAAAAATTGTGCACAGGAAAAGGGGATGGAATGAGCGACATGGGCTATAGAGAAACATTCGCAAAAGTGAATGGCTGGCTTGTTTCTTAAGGTCGCTCTAATGTTTTAGTGGAAAAGGGGGGAACGCAGAGGCGGGAGGAACGCGGATATGCAGAGAAGAAGATATTGATTATAAATAAGTTACAATTGGATATTTATGCTTATTATGGGAATAAATATAAAGCAACCCATTTGCAACCAAAGCATTATAAACATTCACTACATCATTAATAAATACCTCTAAAAATCCCCCATAGCCACTATTTTATTTCTCTGCGTCTCCGCGTTCCTCCCCGCCTCTGCGCTTCCCTTAAGCCTCTAAAACATATATAAGCGGCCCTTAAAAAACATGGGAGCCATTTACTTTTGCAATTATCTCATTCGGTCCATATCTTCATTAAGTTCATATTGTCCATTTACTATGTACAACTTTTAATCCCTATTTTAATCCCTAAATCGGATGTGTCTTTATTTGAAAATATCTGGTAAGGGTGCTTCAAAAGATAAGGCTGCTTTAGTCACAGGATGGATGAGTTGCAAACGATAGTGATGCAACGCAATGATGCCTTGCGAAAGGGTTAGGCGACTACCGTATTTGGCATCGCCAATAATCGGACATCCTATAGCTGAAAATTGATTGCGAATTTGATGATAACGTCCAGTCTCTAAAACGATTTGCACAAGTGTTTTATTATCTCTATTCCAGATTTCATCATAATGCAAACGCGCAAATTTTGCCTCTGGATCACCTCTGTGGGTGGTAAATGACATGTGATCTCCATGCCTTAAAAAGTGCTCAAGCGTACCGCTTTCTTTTGGCAGCTTACCTTCTATGAGAGCGCAATACACTTTGGTTGTTTCCTTCGAGCGGATCATGTCGTTTAAGCGCGACAACGCCTTACTAGTCTTTGCAAATAATACAATACCGCTTGCAGGCTTATCTAAGCGATGCACTACACCTAAAAAGACATTAAAAGGTTTTTTATATTTTTCCTTTAGCCAAGCTTTGGCCAAATTTTCCAAACTATGATTATCAAGGTCTGTTTCTTGTGTCAACAAACCTGCAGGTTTGACCACCACTAATAAATGATTATCTTCATATAAAACTTCAAAAGGGGACTGTAACATGTAATCTATCTATGGGTTTGATTTTTTTTGCGCTGTTTAAGAGCCTCGTAAAGCAATAACGTTGTAGCCATAGCCACATTTAAGGAATCAGCTATCCCGCACATCGGAATTCTCACTTGAATATCTGCCTGTTTCATCCAACGCTTTGATAAGCCTAACTGCTCTGTTCCCACAGCTATCGCTAACGGCCCCGTCATATCCACCTCCGTAAATTCCAGGGTGGCGGAGGGCGTGGCTGCTAAGATGGATATGCCCTTACTTTTTAACCATTCCAACGTCTCTTGACCTTCGGCTTCGACGACAGGGACAGTAAAAAGCGTGCCTACGCTGGCACGGACGACATTAGGATTATGAATATCTGTACAGCGATCGCAAACAATCAACCCATCCAAACCTACAGCATCAGAAGAGCGCAAAATCGTCCCCAAATTACCTGGCTTTTCAATGGCTTCAGCTACAACCAAAAAAGGTGTGGCATTATGAAGTATTTTTTTATCTAAATGCATTAATTTTAGATGTTGCTGAGGGGCTAAAGCCACTAATCCATCGGGACGATCACGGTAGGAGATCTTTCGAAAAACAGCCTCGGAACAAGTTAAGAGTCGTCCCCCTTTATGCGTAATCCGTTCAATCAGGGCTTGCTCATTTTCCCCAAGAAATAATTCCGGACAAATATATAGGGTTTCAATGGGATAACCAGCATCGACTGCCCTAAAAAGCTCTCGATAACCTTCGATGAGAAATTGATCAGTCGTTTCGCGCTCTGAACGGTCACGCAGTTTAACAAGCTGCTTCACACCCGGATTTTGAAGACTACTTATTAGCATGCTAGTGTCATCTGTCATTTAGCCCCCTCAGAAATGTTCCAATAAATGATAATTGTGTTTGCATGCCAGAAAGTATATAAGGTTTGATATTAATTTGAAAGGTCCGAGTCAGGCCCGAGTTAGAGATCTCTATATACTAAACGAGGAAGCTCCATGATAATCAGAAAATTTTTTACTCCAGGTTTGGCCATTACCTCTTATATTATTTATGATGAAGATTCATTAGAGGGAGCTGTCATCGATCCTACACGGCACACTGAACAATATCTTAGATGTATTCAACAGGAAAATGTGAATATCACACATATTCTTGAAACACATGTGCATGCCGATTTTGCATCCGGGGCGCAAGAACTTAAAGCTGCCCTAAAAGACAAGCCTAAAATCGTCTGCTCCTCAATGGGCGGTCAATCATGGTCACCTCATTATGCCGATCAACTCGTCAACGATCGTGATGAAATCATGTTAGGGAGCACGCGCTTACAAGCCTGGCATACTCCCGGGCATACCCCTGAACATATCATCTGGGTAGTCTATGATGATCGTCGCGATCCCCATATTCCAGCCTTAGCTTTTACAGGGGATCTTCTTTTTGTGGGCAGTATTGGGCGGCCCGATTTACTTGGTGAAGAAATTCAAAAGAAACTTGCCAATCAGCTGTATGACACTATCTTCCATACATTGCCAAAACTACCTGATTTCATAGAAATTTATCCCTCACACGGAGCGGGGTCATTATGTGGAAAAGGAATTGGCGCCCGTCAATCCTCTACCCTAGGTTATGAAAGAAAGTGCAATCAATGGTTACAGCCTTTGCCTTTTGAAGAATGGAAAGAGAAATTGCTAAAAGAAATGCCCGCAGCCCCCGCTTATTTTAAAACCATGAAACAAATCAACGTTACAGGAATCGATATGTCATCTTTACAACAAGAGCTTCCTCCTCTATTAACCTTGGATCAAACTTTAAAACTAATGGCCACTTGTCAAATTATCGATGTAAGGGATCCATTTGTTTTTGCGGCTGGTCATCTCAAAAATGCGATTAACATTCCTTTATCTGCCTCATTCGTAACATGGGCTGGTGCGGTTTTATCACCTGATAAAGAATTGATTATTGTTGTCGGAGATACTCCAGAAGCATTATTCGTTATTCAGTCATTAAAAGTGATCGGAATCAATACTATAAAAGGCATTTGCAATGTTAGTACCCACCACAATATGCAAGAGTGGTTAGAGATTCAGCATGCTACTCCAATGTTGAGCGTAGATGAGGTTGTAGCAAAAAAGAATGAAGTTCACATGCTGGATGTACGCACCCCGAGCGAATGGCATTCTGGACATATTCAAGAAGCCCATCATATTGAAATGGCTCTTATTAATTCATCCTTCGATCTCTTGCCTAAAAATGCACCTATAGCCGTGTTTTGCCATAGCGGCACTCGTGCATCTATTATCGCCTCTCTATTGAAAAGCCATGGATTTTTTGCTTCGGTTGTGCGGGGAGGTATGCAAGAGTGGCTAAAAAAAGGATTGCCTTCAGTCTCTGGATGAACTGTAAATTCACCTTACACATATTGAGCATGTATTGGAAAAAATTAATCTAAAAGCGCAAAGCGTCTTTATACCCAAAACGCATTCGAAAATCATATTTTGGCTTTGAGAAATCCCCGATACTCGAATGCGTTTAGGTATAAATTTCAGAGTTAAATAAAAACTAGAAAAAAATCTTGGATTTTTATATAATGCATGTGACTGTAGATTATATTGATTTAAATAACACAAATGAGGTTTTAAAATGTTTTCATACCTAAAAACAAGCATGCTTTCGGTTTTATTTATAATGGTAAGTTTTTCACTTTTAGCTGGTGATGTAAAAGTAAAAACTAAAATTCCAATGAAAACAAAACAAGGTAAGTCCGTTACCACAAAAAATGGTCAACCCGTTTACTTCAAAAATAAAAGCAAAAAATAACAATAGAATTAGACTAGTTTAATAGTTTAATTGAAGGTAACACTTTAAATTTATATGAAAGTGTTACCTTTCGACTTTGCTAGAATAAAAAAATCCATGCCTGGCTTTATCCTAATCCGAAAAATAATTCCGATAGCCATTTAATATGATGCTGGTCGCTTGAGAGACATTTAAAGAGTCAATTCTTCCATGCATAGGAATCGTTACGTGAAAATCACATTTTTTCCTAAGCAGCGGTTGCACCCCTACTCCTTCAGAACCCATAATAATTAAGGCTTTTTCTGGAAATTTAAATTTATATAAACTTTGCGCCTTTTCCCCAATATCTGCTGAAAGTGCCCAATAGCCTTCCTTTTGAAATCCCTGCATCGTGTCCGCTAAATTGGATACTTTACAAATAGGTACTAATTCTGCGGCTCCCGCGCTAGCTTTAGTCACTGTGGGCGTAATATCTGTGCCTCTGTTTTTTGAATAGACCACCAAATTTACTCCGAAACATTCTGCTGCGCGTAAGATCGCCCCTAAGTTTTGGGGATCATAGATGGAATCCAGCATTAAAACCAGACTGCGTTCTACTTCCTTATTTTTTTCCAAAAATTCTTTGATAGTTAGATG
>JACDGH010000285.1 GCA_013815395.1 Parachlamydiaceae bacterium | reverse complement strand
ATCGTGTGTTAGTGTTTGCTAAAATTCATTGTGGAGCCGTTGTTCCTGCTCGAGGAAATCTTCAAGAAATCGATGTTCGCTTTTTAAGTGAGATCCAACGCATTGTTGCTGAAGCAAAAGAGAGCTATGCTGCTTTTAAAGTGCGGCAGGCTAGTCAATTAGTTATGGAGTTATCACAGCTCGGCAACGTGTACTTTGATACTAAGCGTCCATGGCAAGACGCTAAAAATCCAGAAACACGGCATGTGATGGAAACAACTATCGCTTGTTGCTTGGAATGCTTAAAATCAATGGCCCTAATAGCTTCTCCAATTATTCCTGATTCTGCCTCTAAGATCTGGCAAATGCTAGGTTATGCTGAAGGGGTTCAGGAAAGAGGATGGGATTCTATTATTGCTGAAGTTGTTCCCGTGGGTCAGCTTTTACGAGAGCCTCAAATTCTCTTTCAGAGAGTTGAGGATGCGCAAATTCAGTTAGAAATCGAAAGATTGCACAAAATGTCACAAAGTCAGATTGATGAGCAAAAAAGCGACTTGCCAGCAGTGCCAGCCAGCTACACTCCTCTTAAAGAGACTGTAAATATTGGCGATGTGCAGCGGCTCGATCTGCGTGTTGGGACTGTAATGACTGCTGAACCTGTGCCTAAAAGTAAAAAACTGCTTAAATTACAAATTGATTTAGGTTTTGAGCTAAGGACAGTAGTTTCAGGAATTAGTCAAAATTATAAGCCCGAAGAGATTATCGGCAAAAAAGTTGTTGTCGTCGCCAATCTTCAACCTGCCACTTTAATGGGTATTCAGAGTCAGGGAATGATCTTGGCAGGTAGTTGGAGTAAAGACTTGGAATTATTAAGTGTTCAACACTTGCCAAATGGAAGTGTGGTGTCCTGACTTACCTCGCCCAATTGTACCTGCGCGAGGTATATATCGGTTAATTCTCGATCGCTGTGATTGAAATTGCCAAATATGATTAAGAATTACGGTTAGGCTATTTTAGGCTTGAGCATTAAGCTCTCCTATGGTATGCTTCCACATTATCTGAAGAATTCTACTGGAGAATGTCATGTCGAAAGTTTGTCAAGTTACAGGCAAAAGACCCGCTCGCGGTTATAAGTATGCTATCCGCGGTATTGCCAAGAAGAAAAAGGGTATTGGACTTAAAGTTACAGGAAAAACAAAGCGCCGTTTCCAAGTTAATATTGTGAAGAAACGCCTCTGGTTTGGAGAAGAAAACCGATTTATCACATTGCGCCTTTCTACAAATGCATTGCGCACAATTGATAAACTAGGTATGGGTGCTGTTATTCGTGAGATGCGTGCTAACGGCTCAACCGTCTAGTTTACGAGTATCTAGCTTCGAGGCTAAAGCTCATCTTTGCCGGGAAAGTTTTTAGTCGAAATTGATTGGCTTGAACCATCATTTTTGGCTAAAAGCTTTCCCGGCAAATGTGAAGTGAAATTAACTATGCTTAAGTGAAAAAGCTTTATTACTTCAAAAAAAATCTCTTTTTAATAGGGTATGAGCTCTATAGTTTTAAGAAAAGATTACTACAGAGCCCACAGATCACAGAGAAAAGTTTTCTGAAACTATCAAAGTGTTTATATAAATAGTTTTTACTTTTTCAATTACGTTAAGGGAAGCCACTTGTCGTTGATATTGAAGCGTTTGGTTACATGCGAACGTCTCTGCTGTGTAATTAAGTCGTCATTATCTTTCTCAGTCATGTTTTTTTCTAAATCTTTCCTGAATTTACGGACTTTTCCCTGAGTATCGTTAATTTCTTCCCATTCCTGTGGTGTTAATGTTTCAAATTTTTTAAGGTATTTCTCAATAGTCTTCTTATTTAGGCCAAAGAGCTCATAGGGTTCCTGACCCTTCTTATCAAGAAACTTCATGTCACGTTGAAGAGCAAGTATTATTTGCAAACCAGAGTTGGCTTGTTTTAAAGCATCCTGAGGGGTGTCTTTACTTGAAGGTTTACCACTTTCAGGCTGAGCGGTATCAGCTAAGTTAAGAAGATGCTCTACTGTCATCTTACGAAGTCCCTCATCTAACATCCCTTCGACTTTAGTAAAATTTGTTTTAGCCATATATTCACCACTCTTTAAAAAGGTTACTTCTTTATTATATCATATAGATAAAAAATTATTCAATATGTTAGGAAGTTTCTTGATTTTCACCAACACTTAGCTCTACATTAAAATAATCATATTAAACCAATTATCCACCTTACAAAAAGGATTGTCGAATAAAAGTAGTCTGAGCGTCTCGCCCTTTTTTCCAATAGTCATCGAGCCCAAAAAACAGAAAATGCTTATAGAGTTCTTTTTAAATTGATTACCAATCTAGTCTCACCCTGCTTTCCATATATAGCTATTTTCAGCAAATCTCATACCCCGCAAATTAAGTAGAGTCGGTTAGGTAAGTCCACATACAGTTGATATATTTAAGTTGATATCAAAATTTTTAATCGCTAAAGTCGGCATCAATTTTTTTATGATGATTTCTTTAAAGGGTTTAAAAAATGCGCTACTTAGTTCACACTTTAATTTTTTAATTGTTTCAATCCAAGCATACTCAGAAGAGATCGGAGAACTTCCCTATTCTGCACCGGACCAAATTGTTGCACTTTCACAAGAGACTGGTAAAATTGGAAGAATAATAAGTCCCTTAAGCGGTCAGCCGTGTTTGAGACAGACGGATTTAATAGCAAAAGGTGCTCAAGATGTACAGCTTAGAAGGGTTTTTATTTCACAGCATCGTGATTGGCATGCTAATCAATCGCTGCTGCTTAGTAAGGGTCTTTTAAGGCATCCCCAAAAGGTTGAATCAGGATGGGTAATTTTTCCTCATATTCGTTTGGATCATTTATCAATTACTAAAAGGAAGAACCATCAGGGTATTATTTATGATCATTAAATGCATAGAAAATAGACGCAGTTTTATACCTATTCAAGAAGAGGCTAATATTGCTGAAACAGATTACATACGTATCGGAAAAGAATATGTAGTATATGGACTCCTTCAATTCGGTGATTATATTAAATTTTGTGTTAATGAAGAGACCATTTGTAGCTATCCGACATGGAGTTTATACCCTTTTTTCGAAATCATTAATCCATTGGCCTCACGTTACTGGCTTTGCTCTATAAAAAATAAAAATAAAGACCAAAAAGGACTTGCTATTGGTTTTCCTGAATTAATAAATGATGACTCTTTTTATAATAATTTAACCGATGGAGAAGAAGAGGAGGTCCGAATTTTTCGCTATTGGAAAGCATTAATGGATCTGGAGTTTCCTAACAATGTAATTAA
>JACDGH010000284.1 GCA_013815395.1 Parachlamydiaceae bacterium | reverse complement strand
AGCTGAACCTTTGTCTATTATAGGCCCAACTGATGGTTTCTGGATTGTAACTTGTCCATTCATTTTCTCTAATTGATGTAATCCAGCGCCACTATCCTTAAAAAAATCACTTCTAACGCAAATATCGTATATTTTTACGTTTATGGGTTGTCCAGATTCCTGTAGTTTAATCTTGTAATCAGTGAGAATATCAGAGCTTTTGACATTACCCACTACCGCTTTCATTGCCTCGAAAAATTCTCTCGGTGTTTCGAATGTTTGCGGTTCCGTTGTTTCTGGGTCGAACTTTTTAATTGGTGGTTGAACAAAACCTTCCCCCGACACCCCTGTTGTACTTAACATAATTACCCCCTATATAAAATATTTCCCGCACATTCTTATAATAACAAATAATATTAAAAAAATATAGAAATAGTTATAAATAATTATAAACATAAATTAACAATTGGAAAAATTACTCGTATTTATAAGCAATTCAAGTAGTAAATTAGTTCATCGCAAATTGCATGATTTATCATAATCAGACATATCTCATCTCATTGGTTATATTTATTCTTTGTGAAAAAATATTTAAGGTCAGAATTCAGGGATTAGCAAAAAATAAAAAAGGAAAGTCTATATTTTCGTGGTAAAATGTCAATTAAATCCAGAAACAGGGAGAGAATATTTCCCTGCAAATACTTTCTTCGCATGGCCTGAAACTTTTGCTGCATCGTTAGCAAAAAAGTTAAATATTACATTAAGAGGAATGATTTGAGGCATACATTCCTTAATACACAATTTTAATATCATATTTTTTGCTATATTACGGATAACAAAATCAGTCGAAAGGCCTGCAAGTTTGAAGAAGTTTCCTCCAATGAGACAACTAAAAATTTTTGCCTGAACATCTTTTTGACTTACATCATGGCCGTGAATTGCAGCAATCAATGTAATTTCTCGCAATTGATGCCAAAGATTTATGGATTGGCCATAAGCAATTCCTAAACCTGGAATTGTTTCTATACTGCTAATTTTTAATCGTCTAATGAGGCTGTGATTACGTGCAATACATCTTTCTGTAGCTTCAATCTGATTACCCCTGCTCTCCCTTAAATAACGATTTCTTCTACCCGTTGTAGATTCTATTTCAACGGGTATCCAGACAGCCAGAAAAGACGGAATATAATCAGTAGAATCAACTCCATTAATTGCGTAATAAATAATTTCTTTAAAAAGTTTTGTAAGCACATCTTCTAAATTTTGACGAATTGCGTAAAGATTTTGATATGCACGTGGATTTTCGACAGACACTGGATTTTTTCGATCTTGAAAAGGTCTATATTGCCAGCAAGGATATCCTGGGGGTGGTCTACTAGGAATGTTTTCAACATCGCTTTGATCTATATGTTCATAAGATTCTATGTCGAAGTCTAATTCAGGATCTAAGTCAGGCAATACATCTTCTTTTTTTTTAAAAAAAGAGTTATGTTCTTCTTGAGGTAATAAACTGTAAGGTGGTGCAGAAGGTTCTGGTATTGCCGAGTTAACTTGGACTGAATAATTAGCATGTGAGGAATAATCTTTGGGTTGCAACATCATAATTACCTCCCTAATTCATTAAAATTGACCAAAATTTCATCCTAATCAATAAAAATTAATTAGACAATAGCAAGATCATTATTTAAAATATCTTAGCCAAAAAAAAAGGTTCTGGGTAAGAATTGGGGGCGGGATTTCTTAGAATAGTTTTTATACGTTATAGAGGGTAAGGAGGGGGGGCCTATGACATTGTGATATATATTATTCATTTATTTCATCTGCAAAAATATCGGTGGCTGCACTCAAGGCTGCTGCAATCCCCTGTTCATTAGCAGTGTGCCCCCCTTGAGAGACAATCCATAATTTGCTGTTACTCCAATTTTTGTGAACAGAATAAGCCATTTCTGAAGGACATATCGCATCCCAACGACCATTGATAATAATTGCAGGTAGATGAGAAATTCTTTGCATACGAGATATAATACGATTCGGCTCAAGAAAAAAATTATGCTTTGCAAAATGAAAAAAAGCTTTGGCTACACCCAAGACAAGCTTGTCATTCTGCATAATCTTTTCTACATATTCTGAATTTGGTAGATGAGTCGAGCAAATGAAATCAAATCGCATGAATGCTCGAGCAGCAGGCATATGAATATTTGGATCAGGATCACAAACTCTACGATAATAAGCAGAAAGTAAATCGTGTCGTTCTTCTTCAGGGATGTGATTGACAACTGGTTCATAGGCTTCTGGGAAGATTTTTCCCATTCCATAAATAAGATGTAAATAATCTTGTTCTCTTACTAGCCACACTCCCCTAAGAATAAAACCTATGCACTGTTCCGAATGTTCTTGCCCATACAATAATGCTAAAGAAGATCCCCAAGAACCTCCCACCACCATCCATTTTTCGATTCCTAAATGTTTTCTTAGAGACTCTATATCACTGATAGAATGATCGGGGCTATTTTCTTCCATACAACAAAAAGGCTCAGAACGCATGGCGCCTCTTTGATCGAACATGATAACATTCCATCGATTAAGATCAAATGCCTGAGCAAGTGAATCACTGCATCCAGCTCCTGGGCCTCCATGTAAAACAATAACAGGAACACCTTTGGGGTTACCGTAAACAGCATAAAAAAGAGTATGCTTTTCTGATACCTTTAAATACCCCTCTTCTCTAGCCGGGCAAATAGGATTAAGGGGACGATCAAAACAAACTTCATCGCAAGAATTAGAAAATAAAATTGTTCCATGTAAATTTAAAGTGGAGAAAATAAAAGCCCCCGATAAAACAATATTTTTAAATATATTTGTGATTTTCAATTTTTTCCTCAACAATGAATTTTATGGTTTATGTCTACCTTTGATCATATCTTGTTTACGATGTTTTTTTTCACATTTATTGGCTCGATCTATTTTTTTTAAATTAAAATTCAGCTTTACTTGGGTAACGAGGAAAAGGAATGACATCTCGAATGTTTTCCATCCCTGTGACAAACTGAATTAAACGCTCAAAGCCTGCGCCAAAACCAGCGTGAGGGACTGATCCGTATTTTCGCAGTTCGAGATACCACCAATAATCCTCTGGATTCAAATTGTTCTCTTTGATTTTTGCTGTTAGCCGATCGAGACGCTCTTCACGCTGACTTCCTCCAACAATTTCTCCAATTTTAGGCACTAAAATATCCATAGCAGCTACAGTTTTATCATCCTCATTCGCACGCATGTAAAATGCTTTAAGCTTTTTGGGATAATCTGTTAGGATAACCGGCTTTTGGAAATATTCTTCAGCCA
>JACDGH010000283.1 GCA_013815395.1 Parachlamydiaceae bacterium | reverse complement strand
TTTTAAAAGAGATCGAGCCATTGGTTCAATCAGGCAAGATTTCACAAGCAAAGGTTCAGCAATTTAAACAGATGATTGAAATGCTTGAAACTACCGAGATGCTGCCCACTTGGTTAACGCTCTTTTTTTCAAAATTCACTCAAATTCAAAACCCCGAGATGCCTGCATGGTATACTTTCTTTTCTCCTAGTTTAACCACTCTAGAAAAGTTCGAAAAACTATTGGAGACTATTCCTGTTATAGAAGCCCCCTTCATTAATTACTTCCTAGATCTTAATAAGGAATTAAAAGAGTGCCAAGGGAAAATTGATCTTTTCAACCATCCTAAGAGTTTTGAAAATGGATGGCTTTGGCTACAAAATCAAGTAAGTAAACTTCTTTCCCGAACAACAGTGGGTACAGATTCTTTGGTGAACCAGTTAAAGAAAAGTTCTCCTATCAGTAAGATGGTAGCTCTTAAGGTCATGCAAGAGTTTGTCAACACTTATGATCTTTCTATTAAAGCAATGAAGGCCAGCTCTGCATGGAGTTCAAAAGAGCAAGTTAAATTATTTAAGAGAATGTTAGATCCTTATCTGAAACTTCTTGTCGACTGGACAACTAACATTGCCGACCCAGGCCTTATTCCTATGCATCGAGCTGGCCACTATCTACCTATATATCTACCATGCAACAATTATTCGCAAATATGCCGGACTCTAATCCTAACGATTTGCAACGTTCACTTGATTTCAGCGTAGCAGGGGCTATGATTGGATCAAGTGCCGTATTTATTAACCATTTTCCTAAACATTTAGAAGATATGTTCACTCTGATTCATCAGAATCTTTTATCTGTCTTAAGTAGTAATAGCAATGCATTATTTGATGAGTTGGCCCTGCAACAGTCCCTACTTCCTGACCTGTTAAAAGATATGTTGAAAAATTTAGAAACTGCTTTGGGAAAGAAAATTCAAAAGTTAGGTTTGGAAATAAACAATGTGGGAGCAACTTTCAAATACAATATACCGCTTAGGGATCATTCTGCTCAAGTAAGTCTACACTTTGACAAACGCTCAAACGAAATTTATTTTAACGCATTTTTATTTGGAAATAACGAAAACAGTCGTTGGATAATTAACGGTATGATTTTAAAAACTCTTGATAAAATGGATATTTTACCTTTAACTGAGGCAGTTCATAGTAGCGAAAAGGAAATGAGATTTTCCTGGAAAATACAAGATCTTTCAACTTGCTCTATTGCAATAAAAGAATGGAAAGCTTTAATGGATAACAGCTTTGCACTTTCTGATGGTTCTTTAGCTCCAACTCCAGTTTTGAAAGACTTTTTGAGTAGATACAAGGCTTCTAATGGTTTGAAAATATTATACAATATGCTTCTTAAGGAAGAAATGTTTCAAAGCATAGCTGAAATTTATGAAATTCTTCCACCCCAAAATAAAGTGGAAATTGACAATATTATTTTGATGCGGATCAAGGAAATAATTAGGGATTTTACTCCTCTTTCTAAAAGTAAATCAAAGAACTTGCTTATCAGTTTATTGGAATTTGACAAAGGTTGGAATGAAGCGATAGTATTTGCTAATGCAGGAATGATACATGTTGACAGAGATATTCGCCTTAAAATGTTTGATCTATTCGAAGTTCTTATTAAAATTAATGGAAAGAGTTATGAAGGGTTAGAAAAAGGCGCGAAAATAGGAATTACAGATGAAGATCGGGAAGTTCGCCAAAGGGCCATTGGCTTATTTGAATCTTTAGCAAAAAAAGATATTATATATTATAAAGTCGCAGAAAAGGCAGCGAGTATAGGGATAAAAGATGTAGATTTAAAAGTGCGTCAAAAGGCTTTACATTTATTTGAATCCTTAACAATTAGAAATCTAGGATTTGATGCAGCGATAAAAGCAGCAAATTTAGGGATTACAGACGAAAACTCGAAGATTCGTCAAGAAGCCCTACGATTATTTGAATTTATAATACATAAAAATAAAGGGTATTCCGAAGCTGCAATAGCGGCAAGCTTAGGAATGACGGACGCCGATTCAAATGTTCGCAAAATGGCATTAAACATACAAACAATTCTTTCTAAAAAAAAATAAAGCATTCCTTCCAACTTTGTTTCCAATTGTAACGATTGCACTTAAAATCATCTCAGCTGTGTCAATTTTAATTCTGCATAAATTTACAAATAATGAATTATTAGTTTATAATATGTATGTATTTGAATTAATTTATTTATTGTAAAAAATTAATTTGTAATTAAAAGGGGGAAGTATGATTCCGCGCGAGCAACATCAGCCTTGGACTCAAAATGCAAATTCAGATGGATTTACAAGCATCCCCGAAAAAAATAAGGCATCTAAAGAAAAAAAGCTTGGTATAGACTTACTTTCCTCATTAAAAGAGCATGCTACTGCAACTCAAGAACTTTCGGGTAAACAGTTGTTTACATGGCTTTCGGTTATTGAAGGTGATTGTCAACAAGTTCACGATTTTTGCCAAAAAATCTTAAATGGCAGCCTCTCTATGGAAGGTAATTCTCTGGCAGAGATGAGTAGTCCGCTATCGCACATGGTGGCTCAAATAGAGAATGGTGTAAAACTTAATCCGTCACAAGCTGCCTCGGAAGTTTTAAATCATTTAAAATTAGAAATTAATCAAATCAAAGAAACAATTCAGTTAAAAACATATTTAAATCTTAAAGAAAAACTCCAAGCTGATATTGATGCTTGGCATGAAGAGTTAACTTCTATTCAAAATGGAGATATTATTGATTTTTCTTCAAAAAAACATATAGCTATTATAGAAAAAAGCTTTGAATTGATAGTTGTTTATAATCAATTGGTTAAGCAAGGCGTCCCTCCTGCATTGCGAAAGCAATTGGTTTATCAAATTTCTGAAAAATTAAAAATAGTCGCAAAAGTTCAAAAAGATATCACTTCTAAGATAAATGATTATTTTGCGAAGTATCTACAGTGTGCTAAAAGTCAACTTGAAAATGAGGGGGAGGAACCAGATAGCAAAGATTTTCAAGAATCACTGGCCACATTTGAATATTTTAATACAGGCTTGGGAGAAGCTATTGAAAAAATGAGCTCTACTTCTGTATGGCTCAAAATGGAGCTTTCCCCTGGAAAAGAGTCGCCCTTTACTAAAGTGCTAAAGGATATTTTAGCAACCTTACTCGAAGATCAAGCGGCTTTAGAACAAATTTTAGTAAATGCTGC
Source organism: Parachlamydiaceae bacterium (assembly GCA_013815395.1). Classification (GTDB taxonomy): domain Bacteria; phylum Chlamydiota; class Chlamydiia; order Chlamydiales; family Parachlamydiaceae; genus JACDGH01. Next base: position 106 of record JACDGH010000283.1, on the reverse strand, counting down.
TGTCAAACCTTCTCTTACTGCCAGCTTTAATCCTGAAACTGGTATTGACGTTGCTAAAGCATGGGATACCCTACAAATTGGACATACATTTCGATTTCAATATCCT
>JACDGH010000282.1 GCA_013815395.1 Parachlamydiaceae bacterium | reverse complement strand
GGTTAAAGCATCACCTGAAAATCGACCTAAGCGAGGCATGATATAGCAAGATTTGAGACGTTGGCATATGGAGGGGAATTGGATAAGTGGACTTATGGCACAATTATCGCGCAGGGACCATTTAAAAAAGTCTTGTCTGAGCAGCTTATCCTTTAAAAGGAGTTTTGCATATTTAGGGTATGCACAAACATTTTTGAGGTTTTTTAGGTCTCTTTCTGTAAGATCATGTTCTATAACAAGCTTTTGATTTTCCTTCCATTTCAGAGCGACAACCTTCAGATGATCATATAATTTCTCATCTAAGCTTGCCGAGGGATCTAACCCTCCATTAGCACCTTCAATCCGATACCGTAATGCAGCAACCTTCACGGCAAGATCACTAAGCTGATGGCAGACTTTGGATGATTTAGAAGTTTTTAGCAAATTTTTAACGAGTTTAGCTGTGCTTAGAAATTCTGCAAAGGGTTGCTTAGTAGAAGTGATTGAAGTTTCGAGATTAAAGTTAACCGGAAGATGTTCCAAACTGTCTAGTGCCGAGGAAAAGCATTTTCCAATAGATTCTAAATGCGCATCTTTATTATAACGGAGCCAACTAAATATTTTATTTTTAAATCTTTGAGCGAAATTATCAGGTCTCCACCCGGCTTTAGAACAGGTAAAAGAGAGATTTTGTTCTAGATGTTCTGTAAAACTTGTAAGGCTATTTTGTAGGGGTGTCATGTTTCTCTAGGTTATTATAACGCCTACACTTTATCAGTTTACGTCCGATTTTCGATAGTGTTTTTTTCATTACTAACAGGAAAATACGCATTGAAAAAGCGTTATGTTAAGGGCTTGCTATTCTCACGCAAAAACTTCTCTCGTTCAGGGCCTAAACTTGAAATGCCTGTTTCAAACACTTTAAAAATTTCTATTATATCAGGTCGGTCATCATGTTTCGGGGCCATTCCTTTGATTAAAAGAGTGACGGTTTCTAAGCTCAATCCACGATCTATTAATTGTTTTTCTAGACCTTCTTTAATTACGAAACGTTTAACAGAACCCTCTTCCACAATTGAATAAGGCAACTCATTCGTAAAAATAGAGCAAATAACACTACAGGATGCAAAAACATCTACTTTTTTCTCTATATGCATATGCAAATCTTTGAAGCCTGCTTTGCTGGCAATTAATGATCTTTCCGCATCAATTTCCGGCCGATATTCTGGAGTGCCTGTTGTTTCTGAGTTCACCGAATCTTTTTCTGTATGATCTATGCTTCCTCCTAAATCAGCTAGGTAAAGGTGAGGGCCTGTTTTAGCAGTTTCTTCGTCAGAAGTTTTGAAATTACAAAACATATTTCCTGGTTTAATATCTCCATGAGTAATACTTTGTTCATGAAGATGCGATACCCCGTGCAACAATTGATATGCGATAGAAGTCCCATCTTCTAAAGATAATAATCTTTGTTGAGGCTCCAAACCTTCTCTATTTCCTTTTGGCTCTAAGATATCTTGTAAATCTGTTTCATAAATAGCCCCCGAATGAATGTGAACAACTTGTGCCTCGGTATTACTCATCACATCTCTGATAAGTCTTACTGGTCTTTGAATCCCTAAAATTTCTTTTTCAGCATGGATTTTTTTCAGAAGAGTAAATTCTCGAATAATTTCAGCATCATTATCAGTGTTTATGGGTTTTTTAATAACTGCTCCCTCTCCCGTGGCCAAGTTTCCTGTTGATAGATCTATTGGACGAATGGCGACACCTGCACCACCCACTCCTAGAAGTTTACCAAAAAGTGCAGTAATTTTAAGTGAATCTCCCGATTTTTCTACTAAGATGCGATGCTTGCTATTCGAATCTGAAATAATTTGCTCTTTTTTTGGATGAATTTTATCGAAAATCATTAAGGAGCTTTTAATGACTTTTTTGATTGATTCTAATTCTTTAGGTGTCATTTGCTGAACAAATTGTCCTTCAGAATTTTGAGTAATAAGATTAGAATTTTCGCTTAATGGATCTTTATTTGCCAAATATAATGCATCTAAATTTGCAAAAATATTTTTACATTTTTCATCAACTCTTGATTTCAAATCTAAGTCATTCTTAGCGGCTAGATCTGCAGTAGCGTGAAAGATGTATTCATCGAGTTTCCCGCTTTCGCTGCTTTCGAATATTTCAATAAAAGGTAATTCCATAGTTTTTGAAAGACGTTCCAAATCTTTGAGCTTCCCTAGGTCTTGACCATCTTGTTGAACAAATTTTATAATTTTTTCTTCTGAAATTTTTAATTTAGAGGCTAGTTCTGAAATTGGGATTTTTTTTAACTCGTTATTTTCATTTGACCAATTTACTTCTTCTGTATTTTCTTGAATATATTTATTTAATTCAAGATTGCTTTTAGGAAGGAGCAATTCCTGAATAGGTAAATTTAATTCCTTTGAAAGGCTCTCAAGCTTTTTAAGTTTTTCAATCACTCTTTGATTTGTAAGGGTATTAATATTCCCTTCGTTCTCATATTTTAAAATAGTATGTTTTGAAACACCTAACTTCAGAGATAAAGCTGAAATTTTAATATTAATAGGCTTTCCTTCTTCATTTTTCCATTTAACCTCTTTTTCAAACAAATTTTCAATTTTATTATTAGTCCATGATTTCATTTTTGAAAATGGATTCGTAGTACCAATTTTTAATGCAGAAACTAGAGAAGAGCTAGATTTTTTTAATCTGACGAATGTGGATCCTTTAGGCTCAGAATTACTTAACGATTTATTTTCATAATTAATGTTACTTGAACTATCTGTTTTCTGTAAGGACATACATCACCATAATTAGATTGCTTAAAATCAATAAAAACAATAATTAAATGAATCATATAATCTACCTATTATAATTTTAATTAATATTTAATATAATTAATACAAATATATTACTTATATTAGCAAAAATAATTAATTATATTTAAAAAATGTGGGTTTTATATTAAATTATATAAAAACTAGATTAACAAATTGACATTTTTGGTTCTTGGAAAGAATTGGGGGCGGGATTTCTTTGGGTAGTTTTAGTACGTTTTAGAGGCTAAGGGGAAACGCAGAGACGGGGAGATACGCTGAGGCGCCGAGAACTAAAGTTGGTTATCAGTAATTAACGGCGAGAGGATTTAAAAATTAGTAGATCGAAATTACAAATTCAAGCTAAATTGAACTCCTAATTTTGTCGCTCCTTCTTTAAACTATACTTTATTGTATTTACTAATTTAGTTCTCAGCGTCTCCGCGTTTCTCCCCGTCTCTGCGTTTCCCCTTAGCCTCTAAAACGTATAGAAGCGGGACGAATTGGCCAGGCCGTATAG
>JACDGH010000281.1:2393-3348 GCA_013815395.1 Parachlamydiaceae bacterium | reverse complement strand
GAATTAGCATAGTTGATCTGGCGAGCTTGCCGAAGGCGTATATTATAAGGAATTTCTTCAAAAAGTGGTTGGAAGCGCAGTAAATAAGCTCCATTGAGAATCGGCCATTTTAACCCCTGGGCAAAGCGATCGTAGCCTAATGATAAGGTTTGTCGACGATTTCCTTCTTGGGCTTGCAGTGTAATCGCTGGAAGATTATCTTCTAACTTCTTACTTTTTGGAGCTTCTTCTAACATAGCAACAAGGGGAGTTTCTATAATAAATGGTGAATAAATTTCGGAGGAATTGTGATTTTCTTGCATAAGCTTTTTAAATTCAAGATCTGAAAGTGCTGGTGTAATAGTATTCAAGTGAATCCCATAGACTCTTAAGTAGGCACTTAATAGCCGAGCATGTTGTTGAGGATTTATGATAGTATCAGAACTCTTTTCAATTGGCAATTGATCTGCGACTGAAAAAATTTGTTGTGTTACCAGCTTCATCAGAGAACCAGTATTTTCAACCAGGTTTTTGGGATTTTCTTTTTTCAGCTTATGGCAAGCATCGATTAAGGGCCATTGCATTTCCTGCAAAGCTTCTAGGAGCTGGCTACCGTTAGTAACGACTGGTTCAAGTTGGTTAAAAAGGCTTGCTGTCAATTGACAAGCCGACTTTGGATGTTTTTTCCAATTGATGTGTGCAAAAGCTTTTTTGGCCAGTTCAGACAAGGGATGGCTTTGGTCATATAACCAATTGTGCTGAGCATCCCAATCCTTTAGAAATGAGACCAACGTACTTATAAAATCGATTTTTGCTTCTAAACAAGCTTTTTGTAAAAGTTGAAGTGGAGGGGATAATTTCGTATGCATAAAGACAGCTTCGCGCATCTGTGTAGATAAGTATTGAAGTAAAATTAATTCGCGCTCTTCCCGGTCGCATACAAAATCAGGAAAAGGAAATTCGCATTGTACCGCAT
>JACDGH010000281.1:0-2383 GCA_013815395.1 Parachlamydiaceae bacterium | reverse complement strand
CCGCATAGCCGCCAAATCCGTCGTTATAAGAAACATAACTTTGTAACTGGTTGTTTCCAAAGGCTTTGGACCATACTTGGCCTCTTGCATCGAATGCCACAAGATAAGTGTCGTTATACTGATCTTCAAGCAAGACTAATACGGGAGTTTTTAGGATATCTATTGTTATAGGTGAGTTGCCTATAAAAGGAGTGGATTTGTTTACATTTAACAAGGCCATGTCTCCGCTTAAAGGCACCTCTACTTCGTAGATATTCTCATTTCTTGCATTCAACACTTCAAGTCTTAAAGTTGGTTCTTTGCTTAACCCTTCAACGTCGGAAAAATCTATATCAAGGTTAACTTTTGCTTCTCCATAAACTCCAAGGTTATCCCTTAATGGGATGGGACCAGAAAGTGCTTCACTAAGCTGCACAGTCGCAAGGACTACACCAGAAGCTCTATCGTTAATTTTCAAAAGAGTTTCTTGTTGGTAAAGTTGATGAATAGCTTGGCCTGCATTGTTTGTTCGAAAAGCGTATACATTCCATGCAGGTGAATTTTGACTGTGAAAGCTGGCTTTTCCGCTTAAAGGAATTTCTATGTTTTCTTGAGTATCTAGATTTAGGAGATCATGCACTGGCAGAGGGGGAAGCCCTTCGATGATAGTATGCTTACCTTTTATCCAAGTAACTAGCTTTTCTGTAGAATTAGGCTGGTAGCTTGCCAATTGAAGAGAAAATTCATCTTTATTGCCTTTATTAGGTCTGCTTAACTCGTCTAATGTGCAGTAGAAAGGTTTTTCTCCCTGCTTTTCCACTTGGACAACATAGGAGTCGCTTATAGAAATGCGTTGTGAAGCAGCTCCTTCCATAATTCCCATTGTTCCTTGCACTCCAATATAGGTTTTGACCAAAACACCTCCCAGAATCATTAAGAGTCCAAAATGTGTGATCAAAAAGGGGATGTGTTTAACTCTAAAAGGCCAACGTAGCATTGCTGATAGCAATATATTAATAAAAAATCCCCAAAGAAGCAGGATGAAACAGGGGCTGCTATAAGTAAATTGGGCGGCATAGCGGTGGGATTGTGTGATGGATTCTAAAAGGGTGCCTATAATGACAAAGACAGTCACGAGGGTGATTAGCAAGAGGGCAAAATAAATGCTTCCTAGAAAATGATAGATTTTTGATAACTTCATATTCGAGTAGGAATCTCCCTAATTAGTTCAAAAGTTCGAGCAAAGCTATAGATGGCCGGTTGATGTTTTCGCATTAGTTCTATTGTTCCAACAGCTTTGATAGTCACATCTGAACGCATCTGTTTGTAAAGAGATACTGTTTTATGCGAGGGAGCTTGTTGAAGCATGCGATAATGCTCTGGTGCCAGCACTAAACTCCACGCTAGCATAGCCACTTGTTTTTCATCTATCTGGCCTTCTCCGGAAAAGAGCAGTCCACTATACCCACTAAATGACTGTTGAATAGTTTTAGAATTGATTTTATCTAATGGATTGAATTGACGCTCCCAGCGGGCCACTTGTGCTTGAGGGGGAATTCTGTCGTCAATTTGCATTGAAGGGAAATTGTGGATGGAAATGCGAATAACATCGGAATTTTCTAATATGATAAATTCACACAGCGCTTTAGTTGTATCTAATAAAGTTTCACTAGGCAGGGGGTCATGTCGTATCCAGCTGAGAGGGGTCTGCATGCGATAGACGGGTTGTCTGCCTTCCCCCTCATTTCGCCCTGCGATGACTTGCAATTCAGTAGGTTCTTTCTTTATGATATTTGACTTGGTATGGCAGGCGCATAGAATTGATGTTAAAGCTATCACCAAAACTAATTTTAAATGTTTCCATATCATGAGGCTACCACAGCGAAAAGGTTGATGGCTCACGAGCAAACTAATCATTTACCAGCTAGTTGTAAAGAAATGGTTATTGCTAAGTTAGATTTACTCTGAGGTAACTCTTCTACCGTATTTTACCTTAATTTAAAAGTCCTTATTGTTCATTTATTTGTTCTTTCAAGAACTATTCTAAAAAAAATGGTTCTTGGGAAGAATTGGAGGCGGGATTTCTTAGGGTAGTTTTTATACGTTTTAGAGGCTAAGGGAAAACGCAGAGACGGTGAGAAACGCGGAAGCGCCGAGAAAGTTGGTTATCTAGAATTTACAGGCGAGAGGATTTAAAAAATTAGTAGATTGAACTTACAAATTCGAGCTAAATAGAACTTTTAATTTTGTCGCTCCTTCTAAACTATATTTTATACTAATTTAGTTCTCAGCGTCTCCGCGTTTCTCTCCGCCTGCTATGCGGATTTTTATAGGTTGATGAAATGATCCATCCGTTCCACACTCGTGACGACCGTTCTCCCTAGGGAGTTTTGAGAACTATAAT
>JACDGH010000280.1 GCA_013815395.1 Parachlamydiaceae bacterium | reverse complement strand
GGGGAAGGGCATTTGCTTCACCTCAAAGAGACTATTTGGAACGAAAAATGGAATATACTTTACAAGGCAATTTTAACTAAAAACCCTTCAGATTAACCAACCTACCCCAGGCCTGTACAAAACTGTCCGGTGTTTCGATTTAGATCTATGTAAGTATTGTGATAGGAGCATCCTGACATATTGGACAAATATGGGTTCCTCTTTGGGCCACCACAATTTTTTTAATTATGCCATTACAACGAGAGCAGGACAATCCTTCTCGACGAAAAACCTTTAAATCTTGTTGATTACTCCCTCTACGTCCAGCTACACTCAAATAATTAGATCGATATGCGCCTAGACTTGTGCCTGAATTCGCTACACCTTTTTTTAATACCAATATAATTGCTCTATGCAATAAAGCCTTTTCTTTTTCATTCAATGATTGAATTGAACGTAAAGGGTGGATCTTCGCTTCCCAAAGAGCTTCATCGACGTAAATATTTCCCAAACCTGCAATATAATGTTGATCCAATAAAAAGGGTTTTATCTGCCTATTAGAATTTTCTAAAAGTCTTTTAAACGCTATTAATGTAAAATCCCTCGATAAAGGTTCTATTCCAATTTTATGCAATACTTCTTCTGGATCAGACAAAAGATACCATTTCCCAAATTTTCGTTGATCTTCATAACGCAGAATTCGATGATCACTTAAGCACAAACGGATACGCTCATGGGGATGAATAGCAGCCCCCTGGTCTTCTACAAAAAACTTCCCCGTCATGCGCAAATGCACGAGAAGAGTATCCTGATCTAAAGAAAACACTAGAAATTTGCCCTTACGGGTAATATCAACAATAGTTTGCTCAACAATGCGATGAGAAAAAGAAGAGCTGCTATGATCTGCAAGACTTCTTTCCCAATATACCAATGCACGCTTAACCTTAAGGCCTATTAAGCCCTCTTTACGCAATCCTTGTACAATCGTTTCTACTTCAGGTAATTCAGGCATATTTTTTCCCTTTAAAACTCAGCTTAGGCTTTTTATCGAATTCTAATTGAATTCGTTAATTCTTCCAAGCGAGTCCTTCAATTAAAAACCCAACAGCAATTAACCCAATTATAAGAGGACTAAAGCTAAAATATTTATGGCTGGCAAAATTAATGTATCACTCTTCAGCAGACCTCCTGAATTAAAGGGCGCGGAAGGAGCCGACGTACTCCAAAGGCTTCGCCAAAGAGATATGATCTGTTTTCAGCCACATCCTTTAAGCGAAAGTTGATAAAAATGCTTGGTTAAGGTAAAATTTGCTAACACTATATGGAAATATGCAATGTATAAATTTATTTTTCAGCGTTTTCAACATAATCCGAAAAACGTGGGAGCGATTGTCCCGCTTTCGCAAAGCGTTGCCGCGCAATTTATTAAACATTTAAGCATGCGTTCAGATGCAGCTCCCTGGAAAATTCTTAAGGCGGGGGCAGGTAAAGGTAAGATCATAAGATCTTTAGTTGCCCACATGAAAGCGCATGATACTTTAGATGTGGTTGAAATTAATCCTGAGAGCTGTAATTTACTTAAATCGAGATATGAAGCAGATAAGCGGGTCTCCATACATTGTATGCCAATTTTAGATTGGCAGCCTAAAATACAATATGACTTCATTGTCTCCACACTTCCTATGAATAGCTTTATACCAAGTTTTGTCAATGATGTACTCAATCATTATAAACATTTAGGCAATCAAGAAGCCATTTGCACCTATGTGGAATATATTGGAATCGGAAAGCTTAAATCCTTATTTGCCAATAAAGAAGCACGCAAAATAATTATCGAAAGACGAAAAATTCTTAATACATTTCATAAAAATCACTTATTAGAAAAAAATAAGGTATTTGCAAATCTATTACCCTGTTACGTCTATCATTTAAAGCTGCACCCCACATACGCACCTAACCTTAAATCTGCCCCCCTATCAGATAGGATTAACGTCCAAAAGGGTTAATCGATATACATGCTCATTGACGGAAAAGCAATTGCTGCTCAGATACAAGAAGAATTAAAGCTTAAGATATCCCATATTAAAGCTCGCAAGCCATGCTTAGCTGTTATCATCGTGGGAAATAATCCAGCTTCGAAAATCTATGTTGATCGAAAAACAAAAGCTTGTGCTGAAGTTGGCATCCTATCAATACGACAAGAACTGCCAGCTTCTACATCTGAACAAACTCTTATTCAATCGATAAAACAATTAAATAACAACGCAGATGTCGATGGAATTCTCATTCAACTTCCCTTACCAGCCCATATCAATCCATTAAAGATTACACAAATCATCGATCCTGCAAAAGATGTTGATGGATTACATCCGTCAAATATAGGTAAATTAATGTCTGGAGATCAAAGTGCATTTATACCCTGCACTCCGCTTGGCGTTAAAGAACTTCTTGAGCGCTCAGAAATAGATGTTGCCAGCAAACATGTATTAGTCATTGGGCGAAGCAATCTGGTGGGCAAGCCAATGGCGGCAATTTTAATGCAAAGCGCCGCGGGGGGGAACGCCACTGTTACTATTGCACATAGTCGCACAAATAATCTTAAAGAACTCTCCCTGATGGCCGATATTTTAATTGTTGCCATTGGACAAGCTAAAAAAATCACTGCTGATATGGTTAAAAAAGGCTCCATCATCATTGATGTGGGGATAAATAAAATTGAAGACCCAACAAGAAAAAGTGGCTATCAGCTTGTAGGGGATGTGGACTTTGAAAATGTCAAAGAGAAATGTTCCCTGATCACTCCAGTACCCGGCGGTGTAGGCCCAATGACCATTGCTATGCTTCTTAGCAATACACTAAAAAGCTATCTCCAAAGAAATACGGATGCATGCTAACCAATTTTTTGTTTTGTTAAAGGATAAGCATTTACCCTCTTCTTTCTTTTGGTTGCTTTTTTTACTTTTGAGCTGTAGTAATATAAATGATCAAAGGGTAGAAATTCATCCCGACAACACTACCCACTTTACCGGCGAAGCCATGACCATGAGTTATCATATCATTGTCGGCAGATCCTTAAATAAAAATGAAATTTCAAAAATCAACGATTTGCTTAGAACAACGTTTCAAGAGATTGATTCAACCTTTAATAAATGGAATCCTAATTCTGAACTATCGCGCTTGAATCAGCTTAAAGCCAATATAAAAGCCCCTTTATCTCCGGCTCTCGAAATTTTTCTTAAACAAACACAGTTAATTGTCGAACTTAGCGAAGGTCGATTCGACCCCACCATTGAACCTTTGCAGCAGTTATGGAAAGCAAAACTGAATAAAGGTAAAGAACCTACCGAAAGGGAGATAGCAGCTATTGCACCCACCATTGGCTGGGATAAAATTCATTTTGGCAATGGTATTTTTTTCAAAGACCATGAT
>JACDGH010000279.1 GCA_013815395.1 Parachlamydiaceae bacterium | reverse complement strand
CCAGAAGTGACTTTATTAAGGATAGTGGTGCAGGAGTGCATCAATTAGAGAAAATGAATGGACAAGTCACAATCCAGAAACTATCTGTTGGACCCTCAGTAGACAAAGGTTCAGCTCAATCAGTCAGGCAATTCGATCGAGACACCCTGGATCCGCAGATATTTGATACTCCTAGAGAATTTTTCGAGGCAATGAAAGCGGAAGTAGGTTCTGTGAAAAGTTCTGATATCCTCACTGGATACGACATTAAATTTCAAGAATCGGGTAAGTCCACAAAAGTTAACATATACGACCTAAATACCAGAAGTGACTTTATTAAGGATAGTGGTGCAGGAGTACATCAATTAGAGAAAATGAATGGACAAGTTACAATCCAGAAACAACAAGCTGTAAAAGTTCACCTCCCCCCTGAAGAGAAAATTTAAGCTTGTAACCGTAAAACGAGAGTACTAAGCAAAGGGGGATAAATCGATCGCTTTAAATATCCACTCCTCTCTAAAATACAGAATTTTCGGTTCTTGGAAGATGCCGACGTCGCCATAATTTCCAAAACCGAAGGGTCGTCTTAATTGGTATATGTTAAATGCTTGATGAAATATTTAATTTTAATAATGATATTAAAATTAAATCAGTTGACTTTTTAGGTTTTTTAACCTATTTGTGAGTGCAATGAAGCTAAACTATAAAACGGTTTCGACTCAATGGTCCTTATTTCATCAATTGTATTTATTATAATCACTTCGTGTATTGGCGTTTATCTCTCTAGAAATGTTAAAACGGTAAAAAGCTACGCTGTAGCCGACCGCTCATTACCCTTATACATTTCTACAGCCACTGTTTTTGCTACATGGTTTGGGGCAGAGGCAATTTTGGGAATTCCTGAATCCTTCATGGAACATGGGATTGTTGGGATCATCTCTGATCCTATCGGCGCATTCATCTGTTTATTGGTATTAGGCTTGTTTTTTGCTCGCCGTTTTTATCGAATGAATGTGATTACAATTGTAGATTTCTTTTATAATCGCTATGGGAAATTAATTGAGATTCTTGTTGGAATAGCAATTTGCTTGTCTTATGTGGGGTGGATAGCCGCCCAATTTATAGCATTTGGACATGTTTTCTCATTTATGCTTGACGGCTCTATTTCTCCCCAAGCTGGCATTCTTCTTGGTGCTGCTATTATTGTATTATACACCTTCAAAGGGGGTATGCTAGCTATTGCTATCAATGATTTCATACAAACTGTTATTATTTTTACATCATTGCTATTCATGTTCTTTATTGTTTCCAATATGGCAGGGGGCCCAGTTGCTGTTTGGGATTTTGCAGTTGATACCCACCGCACCGATATCCATTTTGATAAGGATTATCCGAATTATACATTTTTGATTGGCATTTTTTTGAGCATGATTTTAGGCACAATTCCTCAGCAAGATTCTTTTCAGCGCATTACATCTTCTAAAAGTGAAAAAGTGGCGGTGCAAAGTACCATTTTGGGAGCTTTAGTTTATTTATTTGTCACTATGATCCCTATTTTTATTGTGTTAGCTGCCACTAAAATACAATTAGAGTCTGGAAATCCCACTCCTGATGATTTTAACCTATATATTGTCTATTTTGTAAAAGATCATATTCCCGCCTTTGTCCAAGTCTTTTTCTTTGGCTCTTTGTTTGCAGCCATTCTTTCCACTGCATCAGGGACAATTTTGGCAACATCTGTAGTTTTAAGTCGAAATGTTTTAGGTGAATTTTTTCGTGGAGAAGCTAATTTACTCGTGGTCCGTATAACCTTAGTATTGGTCACATTATTTGTGTGTCTATTTGCTCTTTTTTCACAAAATTCCATCCACCAATTAGTGGAGGACAGTGGCAAGGTAACTATGGTGGTTGCATTCTTTCCTTTAATTTTTGGAATGTTCTATCAACGAACCAGTTATGTGGGTGTGCTTGCGGGCATTATCCTCAGCACTGTTGTGTGGTTATCGATGATCTCTTATCAAAACTGGAATGATGTTAAGCTGTCAATAGCTCCTGAAGTTGTTGGATTTATAGTATCTTTTGGTACTATAGTTCTAGGCTCATTTTTCTTCCCTGATGGCGCAAAATTAAAGCATGAAATTACACACCATCGCCATATTCGTGGGTGAACAAGGTGATTATAAATTTAGGCCTTGTTCTGAAAATCCTAAAAGAATTAAGAACAAGGCCTAAGCTTTTAAATCTTGAGGCTTTAAACTAAATCCAAAATTTTTGCTCTTTTACACACCTTCTTAGCTCTGTCAAATACAGGTTGGGTAATTTTTTTAATGCCTTTCGAAGTTAGATTAGGAAGCTTTAGGCTTTCAATTTCTTTATTAATTTCGATTTTACGCTCTAAAATCTTTTTGGCACATTCTTGAATCTGAGGGTTTGATTTTAGATCTTTTAATCGGCTAGCAATTTTTTCGAATCTATCCGTTAGTTCATGTTTTAGTTTCTTTTCTACATGCCGCTCTTGCGCAGCATAGGCATTCATTTTAGAGTAGGTGAACAAGGCTATAAGACCTACGGTGACAGCACCTATTTCCATATAGTTATTGGAGATAGTCTCCTGGACCCCACCCACATAATTAACTACTCTACAGCCAAGATTAATTGGATTATCAACAACACATACCACTGCTGCTCCAACACCCACACGAAGAGAAAGAAGCTGTTGTTGCATCCATGAAACACCTTGTTTGGGAGTTAGAAACATTTGCATATTTAAAAGCAACGCAGTTATGGATCTTGTATGCAATCCACAAGATACACAGACTTCCTTAGCCGATCCAAAAATGCTCGCTCTTTTATCATTGTTTAATAAAAGATAAGCTAACACCCCAAAATGGGTAATGGCTACGCCATTGAGAGAACCAATAAAACCTGACGCTATTGTATTGCTAATAGGGTGATTTTTTGCATAATAAGCATTATATTTATCGACATGACCGATAGTTTTTTGTCCATCTGTTAGTCCGGCTAAACTAGCAATGTAACGATCTTCAATTACTGAACTTTTTGTAATACTACTCATAAAAATTTCCTTTGTTAAAATTTAAAATAAAATGATTAATTACATCTTTTATATCATATTTAAACATTAAAATCTAACAAATAGAAATACTAATAGTAGTAATTTGATAAAAATAAATTTGAATGGAGACAAAGAGCATGGCACTTTCACCCTGGCATATGTTACCGGGGTCGAGACGACTTGATTACTCTGGGGCCTTCACGCGGTATTCAGGGCGTCTCGCCCAATGCCGTCAAGCTAAAGTAAAAACTTATACAAATCCCTTTTAAAAAAAGGGATTTGTATTTTTTTTATAAAAATGGAATATGTAATTTTCAAAAAGAAAAAAACACGGTATCTTGTCGTAAAAATTCCTAGCAAGAAT
>JACDGH010000026.1:15090-16288 GCA_013815395.1 Parachlamydiaceae bacterium | reverse complement strand
CATCATTATAACAAAAGCACATTAATTATTATATACATTTTATTAGAAAAAAATAACCTCTAAGTCTTCAAAATTCAATTAAATTATTGTTCTTGCAGAATAAGCTGCAAATTTGATATTAAACCCTTTAATAACTTCTGGTTTTAAAGGAAATTTATGTCACAACTACGTCTTCTGTACACTATTATTTTATTGATCATCCTTTCAAGTCCACTCTATGCCGATGGTGATGATTGTGATGATGAAAGCAGTTCTTGTGAAAGTAGCGAGGAATTTTTCTGTAAACATCACCATCGTCAGAACACCGATAATATTTACGGCCCTAACCTTAAAGTTGTGGTTACGCCATTTCGTTTGTCCGATTGTACCATTTTTTCTATAGGCGGAGAAGGTGGGAGCAATAATACGCGTTTTAATGGCACATTTGGCTATTTTCTTTCCCCTAAAATTCATTTTAAATTCACAGCTGAACAATTGAGTCAAAGAGTGACATATAATTTTACCTCGGGGAAATTAAGAAAATGGATGCATCAATTTGCAGCAGGCGGCGTAATGCAATACTCCTTTTATCATCGTTGGATTGAAAGTGTAGAACTTTATGGATCTTATGCCAAATGCCCTAGTCGCCATTTAAAGAAACAGCCCTGCTGCGCGCAAAAAACCAATCTACTTAGTCAGATATCACGCCACATAGCTGGGGGGAAAGATGCTTTTGCCGGTCTTGGGATCACGGTATTGCCTTGGCGATATGCTACATTTTCTTTGGCAGTTGATTATGATTACGTCACCTACCAGCGCAAGTTCTCTCATAGAATTAATACAGCTGGTTTTGGGGGAATGGCAAAATTACATCAAGAATTTAATTGCGGTGTTTCCATCGATCTCAAGGGTGAAATACGCCGTCCTTTCAATTATTATGAGGGTGCCTTAAATTGGACAAGTGTACATCCTTTTGGCATACTTACTTTTGGTTTTTATACAGGGTACACTAAAGGACGCGATTTCTTGCCTAACAATTGGACAACTGGCGTAATGGTTTCAGCCGACTTCGGAGGATTTCCATTTTTCAGCAAGCATCTAGGATGCAATTTGTCCCCATGTGCACGGGGCTGCGTTATTAACCCAAGCTTCCCTGTAGATCGTGAATTGGTTGCCTGGATTGCGACCCCAGCTGTAAGGATGCCCACGGTATTAGCTA
>JACDGH010000026.1:0-15080 GCA_013815395.1 Parachlamydiaceae bacterium | reverse complement strand
ATTTGAAAAATGTCCCCCCCCCCCTAAACCTCATCATAATTCAAATAAACCAGTGTGCAGCGCGCCAACTTCCGTAACAATACCGGACCAGACCTCTTTTCCAATCGACACCTCTGCGTTCTTTGATCGAAATGGACACACCATGAGATTTACAGCGGAAGGATTGCCGGAAAACTTCTTTATCAACCCTCATTCAGGTATTATCCATGGGATTATAGGGGATATCGGCACTATTGCTGTAAGAGTTACTGGAACAACGGAATGTGGAAGCACCTCCCAGAGTTTTTTTATTATCAATGAGAATCAGCCATATGGACCTTATGGACTTTATAATTCGGATGATGAGGTTCTTTTAGAACCGCTAATTGAATCGAACATTGATCAAGATATAAAAATAGAATTGCCATCTAGTACGCCATTCATTTAAATTGTCCGTTTTGGCTGCGTCAAAGTCCCAAGGATGCTACAAAAAAATTGGGTTCATATTAATCATATGGACCCATTTTTTTTGTTGCAACCTCGGGAACTTTTGCGCTAGCCAAAACGAACAATTTGAGTGAAATGACGTACAAGTGTTTAAGCGAATTTAGCGAATCAACTAGACAAAGGAATTATAGAAAAAGAAGACAACATTATCCTTCACAAAAGAGAATCGCTGGAGATAATTTATCAAGCATGTTATGGTATACCTAAGCGCATTTGTAAATCTGATTTTGAATGCGCTTAGGTATACTCCAAAAAAGCTATAGGTATATACATGCATACTCCTTCAAGTGAACATGGTTCTGTCGGAAAGAGCCATAATCATGACAAAAACCATGATCATTTCAATGGTAAAAACGCTATTGACCATGTAATTGAAGCTCAAGCTGAAGGCATTATTGCCGCCTCAGAAGTGCACGGCTTAGAACCCCCTGGGCACTTCTCCGCAGCCTGTGATGCAGCGCGTGAAACAGCTATTTTACTCATCTTAATTTGGATTGCTTTTGCCGACTTAAAATTGCCCTCTTTTCATTTAACAGAACTGCTCATCATTATCGCGTTTGGATTTTTATTTTGGAAGGCAGGACGAAGCGCTTGGTTAGGATGGTTTCGACTTGAGCGCTTGCATCGTATTCTTGAGCAAGAACGTTATGAAATTGAACATCATCGCGCTCAAGAACGAGATGAATTGCGAGTCCTTTATGCAACCAAAGGCTTCGAAGGAAAGTTACTGGAAGATGTGCTTGATGTACTCATGGCTGATAACGATCGTCTATTAAAAATCATGGTAGAGGAAGAGTTAGGTCTTTCCTTAGCCTCGCAAGAACACCCTTTAAAGCAAGGATTAGGCGCTGCTTTTGGTGTTTTTACGAGTAGTTTACTATGCATAATCCTATATATACTTTCGCCTTCATTTGGCCTTTTCATCGGTGCGGCTCTTATAATAGCAGTAAGCTCTTCCATCTCTGCGCGCTTAGCTCAAAATAAAGCAATATCTGCCATCATCTGGAATCTAGGTATAGCCGCTTTGAGCGTAGGTGTCGTGCATTTTCTGTTACAATTATTGACCTCCTCTCATTAGGAAATAAACTCGATGATATCTAACACTAACCTTCTAGACAAAACTGAAACAACCGATCTCTTTACTGAGTTTTTTGAACTAGGACAAGAAGAAAGTGTAAGTCCATTCTTAAAGCCGGAATCGCGCAGCTGGAGCATCAACCTCACACTTAAAGCGTCTATCCTTGCTTCAATTATGCTTTTCATCTCTTTTGTGCTCTCTTTTTGGACGCATGCTTTACCCATTTCTCATCTATTTCTTGTGGGGGTTTACTTTTTAGCAGGCATGCCATCACTGATCGAGGCTGTGGAAGATTTATTAAATGGCATTATAAATATAGACATTTTGATGACTTTGGCGGCTTTTTCGTCCATACTTATCGGCAGTGGCATGGAAGGTGGCCTATTATTAGTGCTTTTTGCACTCTCGGGATCAATGGAAGATGCTGTTACAAGTAAAGCCAAGGGTGCTATCAGTGGGCTTACCAAACTTTCTCCTACACGCGCCTGCGTAGTTGAAGCAGATGGCACATTGATCGAAAGAGCTATTAAAGACATTCCTTTAGGTGCTCGCATTTTAGTGAAAGCCGGCCAAGTTGTCCCGCTTGATGGGACTGTGATTGAAGGCACTTCTTCGCTTAATTTAGTCCATCTTACCGGAGAAAATCTACCTGTTACAAAAACTGTGGGTGATGAAGTTCCAGCTGGCGGCCGAAATCTAGATGGGGCTTTAACCATTGATGTGACGCGTACAAGCGCTGACTCCACGCTAGCACGCATCATTCAGCTAGTTACTGAAGCGCAGGAAGCACGCCCAGCTTTACAAAGGTGGTTCGATAGTTTAAGTCGTAAATACGCCATCACAATTATTTTACTTTCTACCTTTTTTGCCTTAGCACTTCCCTTCATTTTATCTATTTCTTTCCTTGGGGTGGAAGGTTCTGTTTATAGAGCTCTGGCTTTCTTAATTGCCGCTTCCCCATGTGCTTTAATCATTGCAATCCCTATAGCCTACCTAAGCGCAGTCAGCGCATGTGCACGACGCGGCATACTGATTAAGGGCGGAGTGACCTTAGATGCTCTAGCAAGCTGCCAGGCAATTGCTTTTGATAAAACAGGCACGCTAACAACCGGACAATTGTCCTGTATTAAAGTTGAAGCTTTATTACCCAAAGATGTTCAGCGGATTGATGAAGCGATCAGCGTAGCCTATGCGATGGAAAGAAATGCCGTCCACCCTATTGCCACTGCTATTATGAAATATGCCGAAAATAAACAGCTGAAAGCAGTGTCCTTAAACGATTTCAAAGCAATACCAGGCTACGGTTTAGAGGCCACGTACAACAATTCTGAAGCCCCCTCACCACAAACTGTTTATATCGGCCGTCCAAGTTATATCGCCAACAAATTGCCCACTGAATTGCAAGCAGCATTGTTGGAACGCACCGCAGCCGTGGAAGAAGATGGAGAATTGCTAGCTGTATTAGTCATAGATCACAGCCCATTCGTGTTTCAATTTCGTGATACTCCCCGTGCAAACATTGCTCAAACTATTAGATCCATTGAAAAACGGGGATTGTCCACGGTCATGCTGACAGGCGATCATGCTAAAAGCGCTCGTCGTATTGCAGAAGAACTTGCCATCACTGAATATCACGCCGACTTAACCCCTGAAGATAAATTGAACTATGTATCTGAGCTAGCGAGCAAAAAAGGATTGGCGATGATCGGGGACGGCGTAAATGACGCCCCAGCCTTAGCAAGAGCAACAGTAGGTATTTGTATGGGAAAAGTTGGCAATACAGCCGCTGTGGAAGCTGCGGATGTCGTGTTGCTGCAGGACAATATCGAGTTGCTTGACTGGCTAATTAGTAAGGCAAAACTCACTCAGCAAATCGTCAAACAAAATTTAGCACTTGCCACTATAGCTATCATCTGCGCCAGCCTGCCTGCATTGGGAGGGTTTATTCCTTTATGGCTCGCTGTAATTATGCATGAGGGTGGCACGGTTCTCGTCGGTTTAAATGCTTTACGTTTACTTAGAAACTAATAGAGTATTTTTTTTACTTAGTCAAAAAAGATGCCTCAGATTCCCTGTCTACCTTGGTTTTACCTCTTTTATTGAGCTTAATTATTTTACATATTTACTCCAAGATCATCGAAAGCCCTATACAGAGCACTATAGGAAAAGTCTTTAAGGCTATCTTCTTTACCTAACAATACTTTGCCGGTGAAATAGGCATACATTTTTTGGGGATCATTTTCGACCAACCATGCTTTAAGTTCTACCATTTCATAATCGTCGTAGTAACTTCTGCCGGCAAAAAACTTCGCCTGCACTTTAAGCTTTAGAAATTCAGGTGAGGTTTCTATACTTTCAATATTTTTGATGGGCTCAAAGCTTTGACTTTCAAATCCCGTCTCCAAATCATAAAGGGCCATATCCAATTCATGATTACCCTGGCTATCTTTTAACAATTTCTGTTCAAAATGTTTCAGATCATCCTTATTTAAAAGCACAGCTTCAAGCAATCCTGTCTGTTTATCCTGGATCACAAGCATTTTTCTAAAAGATTGTTGGGATTTTGCCATGGGCGCAGCTTCGCTCTTTGGAAAAAGATGCATGGGAGTTAGGTTAATTGTCGAAAGTAAACCTGGGGTATAATTAGGTGCAAATTCTCCCGGAATTTTCCAAGCATTGGAATAGGTTGATAATGAGACTAGACTTTGACTGCCTGCTGCTCGGATTTGAGATACATCAGACACTTCGCTATCTTTAATGCGATCGCCAAAATAGGCTTTCGTAAACAGACCATCCGGTCTCCATTGAATTTTGTCTTTGCGGTGTAACAAACCAACCTCTTCTATATCTTTTCTGGTATCTTTTTGAGTATTAAGATTAGTATCTTTTTGAGTTTGAGTCTGGGTTTGAACTTGGCGCTGCAAGCCGTAGTTTTGTCCACTTAAAATAGTTTCCGGCAAGAGTGGAATCGCTTCTTCGGCAATTCTGATTAATTTTCCTTTGAGTTCTGTCAAAATAATGCGCGCACTCCACTTTGGATGGGAACTGAAGAAGCTCATCACCCCCCCATCCAGATAACCTTTTAGCAATTCCTGCACGACGATCTCCCGTGTTTTCTTACTCTGAGGCCGTCCATACATTTCGTATGGGCGACCGGCAGTTGTTGATAAGAATAATGATTCTGTGTGTTTAAAGAGTTCGCCGATATCCCGATCATCCAAGGAAGGATCGAGCATCAGATTCCACACCTGTTCAATTAAAGCGGCCTCTAAGCGATAAACCAGGGCGCGATAATTATGATCTCCAATTATTTTGGCCTGATTGTAAATTGCATATTGCAATAAGTGCTTCAGCTCAAGTTCTCCTACAATCTTCACTCCTGTAATGCCACTTAACACTTCTTTTATTACGTTAGCGTCCGCTTGTTCGACGGCAAAGGCTGAGGATTGCCCTTGATCAAACTTGCGCAGACGCCAGACGCCCTGAAATAAGTCTCTTAAAATTGTATGTTTGCCTATTAAAGTAATGGCTTGTTCATAGGTGCGCGTGGGCACATCAGCGCCTGTGGTATGCGCCAGATCCCAATAAACAGCTATTTCCCCCGAAGAAAGTGAAGATGTCGCCAGAGAATGTGGGGCGCCTGAACCTGTCCAAACTAACCAGCGGTTATTTTTGTCACAATAGGCCACCCCCAAAAGCGATGGGTGCTTTTTCTGCAATTCTATCAACATCTCTTTAGCAACTTGTTCATTCTCCCAAGAGAGCATGGCACCGGCAGCGTCAATGATCGAGCTGCTGTCTTTATGGCTAGCATAAAGCTGAGCTATAACCTCATGCAGAGATTGAGTACCGCTGGAGGTGTCAATCACAGGAACATGTTTGGGACTGTGACTTTCGATCAGAAAGAGTGTTTTTTCGGAAGTGTCTGAGGCCTCAACTGAGCGGTAGATGGAAGGCAAAGACTCCATATTCCACAAAGTTCCGCTAAATTGATTGGCCACACCAAACATAAATTTATAAATTTGCGCATTCGCATTCAATTGAATTGGGTAGGTAACCAGGTGGGGAAGAATCTGCTTAGTAACAAGTTCGATGATCAGACCAGGATCTTGAGAAATCTTTGCACTTGCCTTGCGGATAATCGCTTCCGGAAATTTTTTAAGAATATTTAAGGATGATGGATTTTTATCAAAATATTGCATTAATTTTGTATACGTTGCCAATTGTTCAACGGGAGAATTTTTCCTAGCATACTTTTCTATCAGCAATTGCTGGCGCAGCCCCTCAAGCTCCTGTTCAATGACAATTTTTGGCACATGTCTCACGCCTTGATTTTCAACCTGTATTCCAATCAGGCTTTGGAGATAGGTGTAGTCGACCATTTCAAGATCGGTACCAAACTGGGAATTTTTGGAAGGATTTCCCCGATCATAGGGAGCGGAAATCAATTCAGTTCCAAATTTGAGAGGCTCTTCTTTCATGGGAGGACCAAAATGTTGCAGTAAGCGCTTAGAGATTGTCAAGGGGGCAAGCGCACTGATCTGTTCGCGGATTACAGCCAGGACATCTTGAATGTTTTGACTCTTTACCTTGTCGTGGATAAAATTAAGCGCTCCTTCTTCATTAGATCCCATCAGATATTGCTCCACTAAGCTTTTGTCTGTAGCCGCCAAGGACCTAAGATAATTTCCGATTTCGCTTTTCGCACTAAAACAGGAACCTGTCAAGATCTCTTTGGCAGCAGTTATGGACAAACTTTCTGTTTCTGCATTAGCTTGGAGAGGATCAAATTCTTGCACGGAAGCTAAACTGCCAGCACCGTTAATAAAACGCTCTTTTATTTTAGGAATACTCATGAAAGCGCGGAAAAAAGCATCTGTACCCTCAAATACCGCTGAAGGGGGCGCACTTGGCTGTCCAATGCTAAAATGATGAGAAAAAAGCACATTGCCAATCGTGTCGATTTCATCAATAGTAACAATACCTGCCTTCTTGAATAATTGAAAAATGCGTCGAAACTCTGTAATTTCTGCTAAACGCTCCCTTTTTTCAGAACTGCCTGCCGGACTATGATTGAGCTGATAGAGAGCCTCTGAGAATTTCAGATAAAGACTTTTCACATCTGCATCGGACATCAAAATCGTGCGACGCTTTTTAATCTCCGTTTGCAATTGACTATATAGCGCTTTCAAGCCCCAGGTATCTAGCTGCCTATCCCGGTCGATTTTGATCACTTCGAGTACCTGCCTGAAAGCCTTTCCTATCACCCTGTGCATCTCTTCAGAAGCTTCAGGGAGCAGAGAAGCCGGCATCACGCCTATGGCAAGATGCTCGCCATCGGCATGCAATAAGCTCAACAAAGGAAGTAAGACTGAGCTCTTTCCGGAGGCCATGATAAGCTCTAAAGCCACTCCAAAAAACTCAGGGGAGCCCATGCGTCCTTTTTCAATGCGGAGTTTTTCAAGAGCCTCTACTTGCCTTGTCCAAAATATTTTTTCCATATAATGTTCAAGCACCAGGTATTCAGGATGCTGCGAGATATCGTAAGCACGCTTCGAATTCATTTCACGGCCTAATTTATTGATGAGCTCCTCAGGTATAGCACATTCGGGGTCGCCAGATGCAATGCATTTCACAGCGCTGATCTCGTCAATGATACTGACAATTCGGGAACGGTGCTGTTGATTAGTTGAGAGCATCAGATATGTTTGCACCTTCTCCAATAACCATTTAAGATCCGCAGGAATAATATGAGGGTTCAATTTCTGCATCACTTCAGAGCTGCGGCGTAGATAATAGAAAATGGCATCGTTGACATCTAAATCATGTTTGTGCGCACTGGCTTTTTCAAGACGATCTTCTGCTTTTACTGAAACATCCACTGCAGGTTTATTGAGGATTTCCTCAATTTCCCCTTGCAGATTCACCATGTAATGATCTTCTAGCGCGAACTCCTCTTTTAAATGCTGCCCGAGCTGATAGACTTTTTGCCAATCTAGCATCAGATAGCTTTGCGCTTCAGCCGGTCCGGCATAATCAGAAACGCGCTTGCGTATATCTGTAAGCATCCTTTCAGCCACAGAATCATCGGTCTTCAGATAGAAAGAATCTAAAAGTCCCTTTTTTGCCTCAGTCAGATCTTTTGGGGGAGCGATTGCGATATAAGTAATTGTATCAGGAACAAAAAATTCCTCAATCAGGGGCTTGGCTATTTGAGAAACCATATGATGAGTTTGACCTGGGACCACTTCAGTGGATTTCGATAAAGTAACAGGGGTAATGGTTCGAGGATAAGTTATGGAAGGTTGAACTATTTGTTTTTCAGTAACAATTGAAATTCTTTGAAATTTATTAGATAAATTTTTAATAATCCAGTCAATATTTAATCTATTTTTCTCGAGTGATTCTGTCGAAGGAAATTTTTTAGGATCCGCTAGTACATTTCTAAGAATTG
This sequence comes from Parachlamydiaceae bacterium, assembly GCA_013815395.1. Taxonomy (GTDB): domain Bacteria; phylum Chlamydiota; class Chlamydiia; order Chlamydiales; family Parachlamydiaceae; genus JACDGH01. The sequence goes on along the minus strand of JACDGH010000026.1, from coordinate 7,062 downwards.
TTGCTTTCAATTGGCTTTTATCCGAATTATCCTTGGGCAGGATTTCTATCAAATGAAGAATGCGATCAAATTCTTTCATTAGAAATTCTTTATTTTCATCTAAGGGATAAGTCAAACCTGTTAATTTTTTAATGACTTTCCTAAGCTTAAGAATATCATCATCTTCTCTTGCTACCTGGTAAGCATCAAGGAATATATTGCCAAAAGTAGGCTCAAGCAGATTACCTGAGGGGGTAGAGGTATTAGGATCAAATACTTCCACCAAGTCAAGCAAGGAAATAGAGAAAGGAGGGGTTGTATCGAAAAGTAATTTTTTGTGCAAATTTATTTTTGGGCATTTTAAAGGAAGCGTCTTTTTTCCTTGAAGTTGCTGCTGGCGCGAAACCAATAGGTTATTTACGGTAATATCAAGAGAAATTCGATTTTCGGCAGCCTGCAAAATTTCTTTAATCAAGAACAATTCTTCATCAGGAGGAAGAATGAAATCCCCCCAGCGAAAAACTTCGCTTAAATAGTTTCTGTAATTTTTAAAGGTCGAAGTTAAAAAATCCTCGTCTTCCAAATAAGACTTTTCTAAAGGCAGCCGTTTAGAAAAACCAAAGTCTCGTGCATTACGCAAAAGCAATATGTTAGCGTGGAGTTGGACAACAGCCGCCTCAGGTGTATGATCTAAATTGCCGGCACTTAAGTTAGCTATCCACTCCATGACTTCCCGCTCTTCGCCTGTCAGTTGCTTTATGCGACTACTGCCCCCTTTAATTAGATCCAGGGCTTCTTTATATTTGTGATGCCACAAGTGAATCATAGCTAAAAAATATCTAGCTTCATTGCTAGGGAAGGTTAATCGGCTAGTTTTAGGATCAATTTTATAAATAAAAAAACGATGCTGGTCGCCACTGCTATCAAGAATTGAAACAGGTTCTAAACTGGAAGCGCCTTCTTCCTCTTTTAGCGCTTGATAAGGCTTACGGGGGATAAGAATTCGTTTAGAGAAGCCCTTTTCCAAGACAAGGTAATGCATTGCATCTCCCATGGATTCATGACTTTGCTTTTTCGCAATTCCATATCCGCCTAATACCTCGCTGACAAAAGTCAATTCGTCGCCTACAATTTCTGATTTAAAAGAAACTCCTAGACGTGGAAGCTCAATAAGCATTGGCTGATAGCTAGATTTTTCGCGCCATAGTGTGATTTTATTGAATAAGTCAGATTTCTCAGATTTTTTTTCGCGCCAAAATAAGATTTCATTCGCATCTTCTATGTCTGTTAAGAAATGTAATTCACTTTTTTTATTATCAGGATTGTCAAGAATTAGATTAGTAGTTGCGCCAGTAATGGAATCCAATTTATGGATGATTACGCTTTCGTCGTATATTTTTAATTCAACTAAGGCAATCGGTTTGTGAGTAAGAGCATCTTCAATATGCACAAGGGTGTTGTCATTAGAGTTTTTAAATACCCATTGTAATTTGTCACGCCGAAGTGCTTCAATGGCAATATTTTTGGTTTCATCAAGTTGATACCAATTTTCACCAATCAACTTTTGAAATATCGGAACGCGACTATCAACCCGATATTCAACCCCATTTTGGTCTTTTAAAGACCATAGATTCTCTCCTATTGAATGCACTTCGGTTTGGGCAATGTTAAGTTTGAGAGAACTGAGAATGGGATTTTGAGCTATTTCAGAAGGCAATGAGCCTATCATTCCTTGATAAGTCCATATTTTTCCCTCAATAATATTAAAGACAATTTTATTTTGACCATCATCATTTGCGATCAAGGGAAATGTATCAAAATAATTCCATTTATTTTGAGGGTTAAAATTAGAAATAAATTTTCCTAGCACTGAATTGATCAACTCATTCTTTTTATCGTCGGAACCAAGTAGATGTTCGATACGAGACCTTTGCTTGGCCACAGCCATTTGCAGCTCAAGACGCGTTAAATTGTCAATCAATTCTGAAGGAATTAAATGAGCATCCACATTAGCAGTAAGAAAAAGAATAAGATCAGCCTCATCGAGTATAGGAGAATTGCCATAACTTATAGTTAATTCTCTTGAAATCATACTTTTGAGAGAAGTGGAAGTAGACTTTTCAAGAAATTGCATCATTTTCTTTTTGGCATCAGGAAGTGGAGAAGTGAAATGATTGGAAAAAATATCTGGCTGCCGCTCAGAAACATCGTTAACATATTCCTCACAAACTCGATTAAGATGTACGATAAAAAGAACGTAGGCTTCATCAGAATCTGCGACGAAATCCCCGGATTCCTCCTTTAAAAAATCGGCATATCCCCTATTCAACAGGTTGGCAAGGTTTCCGACCAGTTGTTTAGCAGCAAAAGAATCTTTTTCTAAAGCTTCCATCAAAAGCGGCGGCTCAAAAATCAAGTGCTCGAAAAGCCAGCCCAATTGAGGATCACTCAAAAAATTGCGATGTTGTGCAAAATAGGATATTGTATCGGACACTTGAGTTTTGGAATCAGAACTTAAAAACAATAACTCTTGGATGCGCTCTTTTCCCAACGCTGCTATCGTGGCCTCTTTAATATCTAAATTTTTCAAGGATTTGCCAAAAATGTCTGCAGGCGAGTGTCTTCTACGAAGCTCCGCAAATGCCCATATATCATCAACCGCCTCACTAGGAGGAGGAGTATTAGCAAACATATGGCCAATTTGGGGTGAGTTTACACACTCTAATGAGCCACTCCATGGAGTCCGACATGCTGACAAATCCGAGTATTGTTGAGCTAATGGGTTATCATATTCAAGAAATTTCATGGTTGAATACTTATCTCCAAATAAAAACTCGACTTCCACATCGAGCCTGTCTTTTTCAAAAATTTTTTCAACGCCTTTTTTTAACATCCCACTAAGAAAATAATGGGCTAATATTGAAACATCGCGCGAAGTATAAAAATCAAGAGGCAAAATTTTAGGAATTCTTGTTGCTTCACTTTCGTATTTTATGTTTAGCTGTGTACCTATGCCCAGCATTGCAAGCTCTTCCAGACCCACTTGATTGGGAAAAAAAATATTCTTAAAAGCAACTTGCTTTTCGATATTTCGAGCCAAATAGTCGCGAGCCCATTGCTGGAACTCCCATTTATGAAAATGTTTCACTGGTTTTCCAAAGATAGTTTTACCAATATTCATCCCACTTAGGTTATCTACCTTTGAAAACATCATGAGCCCGAATAATTGATGAGTAATCTCCACTCCAAAAAATGAGATAAATTCATCATCATGAATTTTTAATGGCTTCCTGTTTTCCCAATATGCCCTTAAATCATTGATTAGCCGTATACTTAGAGGATCATTGATGCTAACTTTTGGGTTTCTACTAAATAAAATTTCATCAAAGGATTTTTGATAGAGATTATATCTAGGAGTTCCATCTGAAACTGCAATACGTTGAGTAAGCTTATCTAGTAAAGTAAGCAACTTTAGCGCGATAATGAAGTCGCTAGTTGGTATCATCATTTCACGCTCCGGACTTTCTACTGAAAACTCCATGACGCTGTGAAAGAATCTAAAACTCAGATCACCAATCAGCTCTATAGCATTTGAAAGATCTTTTTCAGGAACTTGTTCCCAAAAAGTATCGGAAACACCTGGAAGGTTTTGAATAAATTCCTTTGATTGCAAATAGCGGTGCATGATGTCGCCAATATTTTTTGGCACCGGCTTCCCTCTAAGACCATCAATAAATGTAACCAATTGGTCCATGATAAGTTTTGGTTGCAAATAGCGATATGTGACGCCTTCAATACCTCCTGGAACCAGTTTTTCTCTATGGTCAGCGATAAATGAAGCCAATTGGTCGACAATTAAAAAGGGAATAAATTCTTGCGAAATAAGAATCATTGGGGTAGAGCTTTTGATCCTTGAGGGGTACATGTCTCCCGACCAATATTCTTGATATAAGTCATCATAAAAATTTTGAACTAAGATGATGCCTTTTTTTTCAGGAAAAACGATCTTTTGTGATATTTTATCAAAGTTCAGCCGTTGATTCCTGCGCACTTCCTCGTATTTTTTTTGCGCGACATTAATCGCTTGTGAAATACTCTCCATTTTTCTTGCGGTAAATGCGGCTTCTGAAGGGGTAATTACGCCACTTATCTGCAAATTTTTTGTCACAATTGCGAATTCAGACAAGGCTTTCAGGAGATTATTGCGTGTGATCTGGTCATTTGGAAGAGCGCTAAGGTGTTCTTTGTAAAAATCAGTAATAGTTTTAAACTGAAATTCCCAATCAAACCGCTTGGGATGAAGAGTATTTGTCATGAGCTGCGAGAAAACGGCATTTAATACGGCGTATGAGCAAGTGCCTGATCGCTGAGGATGGATATACTCTTCAATGCTAAAGCTTCTGATAGATGAAATACCTTCAAGAGATGATATAATAGGCCCATAAAGCTCCTCGGGACCCATTTTTTCATCAGTAGCATGCGCTAGACGCCACAAAAGATTGTGGAATAAGGGATCTTTGATTTTTCTTTCGGTAACGCCTGTAATTTCAGTAAAAGGCAGCATTCTATCAGTAGTTTCCACCTTACAGTTTCCCTGCACCTCTGAGCCCGCGCCTGTATTATAAATGCGTATAGTAAATAAGTCGTTAAGATCTTTTATTACTTCCAGGGCAAGAGCATGCTTAGGCCAATTAATGGGATAAAAGAAAGAATCTCCCACATCATTTAATTTAAAATTGACAGCATCGCTCATTAATGCATGATAATTTTCGAAAGAATTGCCTGAAAGCGCTTCTCCAAGTTCGATAGCCTTACTAATCTGATTTTTAAGGCTGAAAAAAGTTTCTAAATTGGCAGATAAAGAGAGATGTTGGGCAAGTTGCGAGTCATGAAACAGCGCCTGACAGTAGCCTACCCGCTGTTCGTCAGTGCAAATTGACTTATCAGATAAAACTGCAATGCGTTTACTCAATGTAGCTAATAAATATCGCAAATTTTGTGTTGACTCTCCCCCTTCTAATGAAGTTTTTTCTCCATATGGATCGCCTGAAATATGCAGCAAAAGCTGATTGCTGATTTTGTCTGGCTCCGCAGAAAGAAAGTGAATTAATTCCTTTAAATGATGCTCTCCCAGTGCAGAATTTAATCCCTTGATTTGAAAATTTTCTAACAAGGTATTATACGAGATAATTTCCGTAAGTAAAACCTCAACTTTTTGCATCCATTTCTTTGATTGTTTTTCGTTCGAAAGATTTTGAGAGAATAATTGATTAAGCTCCCATTGAGCTCCTGATATCCGGTCATTTAATGCACTCAATTCCATTGCAAGCTCTTGAGAAAACGCAAAATCTTTGGGTAAATGCTCAAGCGCCTCTAATTCGGTTGAAAGTCTTTTTAGCTCAGCATACCCCGCGGCCAAAATGATCTCATCAATTGCACTTCGAACTTGTTGCGATGACGCTATTGGTAAGGGTAATACCTCTGAAGGTGGCTCTTGAGTCATTTTCCAAGGAACAACTGCATGATTAAAACTAATCTCACAAGTCTCTTCCTGAACGCTAGACGTCATATCCTGCATGAGTGGTGGTTGCGCATGAACAACCGCCTCAATCTGCGCTGCAGATGAGGCTGTCATGCTATTTGGAAGTTCAATCTTATGTGAAGTCCCAGCATTTGCATGCAATGAGCTTGCTTCAAGCTCATCAACGGTAGCAGAACGGACATTTTGCGCAGGCGATCCGAAATACCAGAGTGCTGCCAAAGCCACATCGAAAATATTCTTAAATCTAATAGGAATTGAGCTAGTTAGTGGTTCAATCTGTTCGAACGGTTTTTCATTGAGGGTTTGTATTGCCACTTCGTTGGTTACAAGAGTGATCATATTTGGATATTTGAGAAAAAATGTGTGCCAGATCTCCAGCGAATCCCAGGATTTGGCCACGTCAATAGCTGCATATTTAGCTTTGGCAAGATTTTCAGCGATTGCAGGCTGAATCACGATGCTTGTCGAAATTCTTCTTAGAGTTGCCAGATCTTCATTAATGATTCCTAAGAGCTTGCTGGCCTGAACCGTCAAAGGGAGCTGGAGACTCTCTTGCGCAGCAAGCTTTTGTAGTTCTCCCTCTAATGATTTAGAAAGAGATCGCATTTCTTGAATAGCTACCTTCAAACCGTTGCTAAAATATTCAAATGTGGCCACTGAATTTTGAAAATCTTGGCCCCAGGATTCGTCGCTTTGAAGTGGACTTTCAACTTGACTTTTAGCGCATTGAAGATATTTTTCGAAGTAATCGTTGATTTTTCCTGAAATTTCCTTTTGAGCTCTTGTGACCATTTTCAGTTCATCTATGGTTTTATCGAGTAGCTGCTTACGAAGATTAGAAGGAATATCCAGCTTCATGGTCTCACGGTAGGAAGAAATAAGGGCCAAACTTTCTTCTAAAACAGCCAGATGATTTTTCGAAGAGTAATCTACCACCCCCCCTATTTTAATTGAGGAAAGCTCATTGTTCCAAGCAGTGACTTTATTATAGAGAACTTGTTTTGATTCAAAGGCGTGCTCCATTAAAGATGTAAAGAGTTCTTCTCCTACTGATGATACCTTAGATGGTTGCTTTTCGACAGGTTTATGTGGCGGTGAAGAGGAAGGTATTCTCATCTCGTTTTTGTTTGGATTAACGGAAGACATCCTTACCTCTTTATTTTAAATTCACATATTTATTCGATTAATGAATGAATTATAAGCAAATCACCATTGATTATTATATTCACAATTACATTATTAGTGAATATTAAAATTATTCCTGTTAAAATTATTTTATAGATAATTAACCCATTACAAATGAATAAAAAGAGCAAGAATGAAGAACCGGATCCCCGGTTTGCAGATATTCTTATTGACGAACCCACACCTGCACAGCATTCGCTATGCTCATTGCGGCTTAGGTGTGGGCTACATAAAGAGAGAAAAAATGAGCAAAAATGATAAAATCTGATTTCTAATTTCTAATTTCTGAAGATATTGATTTCATAAAATCTTTAAATTTTTCTCTTTTTTGCCCTTTTTTTTCTCTCTTTATGTAG
>JACDGH010000278.1 GCA_013815395.1 Parachlamydiaceae bacterium | reverse complement strand
CGGTAGTGGTTCTTGTGATGATATCTGCTTGAAGAAAGCATACATGGGATATAATATTTGTGTGGATGGTGATTCTCGTTTCGATGTGGAATTAGGCCGCCGCGGCAACCTTTATTTGGTATTCGATTCTAAAGTACAGTTTTTAAGCCGTTTAGATGGTGTTTTATTTAAGTATAGCAAAAGCTGGGAATCTATTGGAGATTGGTATGTTCATGCCGCGGGTTTGCTTGTAGATGAACGTGTAAACCAATTTGCTTGGATTGTCGAAACTGGGCTTCTTGATGTCATGGATAGCGGTTTTGATTTAAAATATTCCTTTACTGATTGGCAGAAACATGGAAAAAACCGCTGTTTTGTTCATAATCCAGAAGGCTTTAAATTTTTAATCTCGCAGTTTACGGTAGCTTACAACCTTGCGCCTGAATATTTTTGTAAAAAGCCTGTTAAACTGTATGCAGCTTTTCTTGTCAATCATGATAAGCAATCTTTTGATGTAAATTGCCGCCGCTTTCACAATAATAATTTAGCATGGTATGCTGGTGTTTTAATTGGCCAAGTTAAAAAAGAAGGGGATTGGGCTTTAGAATTATTGTATCAAGTTGTGCAAGCACGAGCTATGCCGGATGATGACATGGCAGGGATTGGACGTGGCAATACTTTGGATGATTCATTTACTTCTCTGACCCGCCGTGGCAATACAAATTTTCATGGATTTAGGTTGGAAGGGTTGTATGCTCTCACCGATAATATTACGCTTGATTCCTTGATTGAATGGACGAAAGCTTATGAAGAAGACATTGGTGGAAAACACACTTATTCGAAATTTGAGTTAGAAGCCATTTACGCTTTCTAGCATAAATTCATTGTTTAGGTGCTCATTGATATGAGCTTAGGAAGGAATATAGAAGAATAAAAGAGCGCGGATTTTTCCGCGCTCTTTTATTTGCTCGCTAGGTTGTTATTATTTCTGCTAATACGGTGGCTAGCTCGGCTGTAACATTTTCTGGAGGAAGATCTTCGATCCCACTATTCTTTATTTCTTGGAAAATATCATTAAGCTTGCTTGAAATTATCTCTGCTTCCCCTTTCAAATTGCCTAGCTTGGATGTATCATTCCTTGCTTCATTAAATTCCTTACGGAAGTGGCCGGCAAGAGTATTGTAAACATTGAGAAGTTCAACTCTTGCCATTTTATTTAATTCACTAACGGCATGCTCGGAATCCACTCGTTCCTTTTGATAGCCCTTGGATACATTTTTAGCAATCAAAGCACTTATGCCTAAACTAGCCAAACCAATTCCAAGTATACTCACATCAAAATAATATTCAGTCCAAGATTTTCTCAAAGAACCATTAAGTGAATCCATATAACCTTTAGTGGATGTGCAAACAGAAGAATCGCTTAAGCTTGTGTTAGAGGCATTAAATAAAACGGGTACAGCAAATTCTGAGCACATCAAAGTACTGCCGAAAGCAACTACAGGGATGGCAGTGAAAGAAAGAGCTCCTGAAACAGCTGTGGCCAAATAATGCTTGGCTGTATGGGCAACGCCTAGTTTATAAATCTTGGCAGCAGCAATATGTTTTTGCACTTTGGCAGGAATGCAATATTCGGTCTTGATGGGAAAGTTAAGCAGCAAATTCATGTTATAGGCAATATCCTCTTCCTTAGGGTCGCTTCTTAAGGCTATTTTCTCATCGCGTATCAATTCGAGAGTAGTTTTAAATTTACCTAAAATTTTCTGAATATCAACATCATTGATTTTTGCACCATTGATTTTTACTTCTTTGAAAGCATTTATAAATTGTGAATTTGCATTCAATAATTTATTAGTTTCAGTTTTAAAATCGAGCAAGTCTTTAGGGTTATTTACAACAGAGGTAAAATTTTTGTAGAGATCATCTGCTATACCATCATAGATTGCCTGCAAATACTTAATGTTTTCTTGATGAAGAACCTTATTGGTTTTTTCTTTGATAGCTGAATCTTCATCATGGTAGCGTATTACACCTTTTACCAAAGTATGGACCAGTAAAGCATAGCCAGTTGCCACGCCATTGAGCAGGGGTTTTAATAGCGAAACGTTGCATTTTTGAGCAGTAGCCTCTACACCTGCCACCACACTTCCGAAAAGTAATAAAGACGAATAATGTTCTGTTAAAAGAGGGGTAGCGAAGCCTGAAATTTCATTACGGAAAATGTATGTAAGTCCAGCAGCGCCGAAAGGTAAACTTGTGCCAGCCATGAAAGAGGCAAGGACTGCACAGTACTTTTTGCATGCATAACTATACCCATTCTGATTACTTTTAATAAAGTTAAAGCATTCCAAAGCTTCTTTTGAAACAACATCTTGAAGCTTCAGTGTGGAACCTATTTTTAAGGTGGTGTTAAGTTTCTCAAGATTTTGATGAGAAGTTGTTGGGGCAAAATTAGATTCATCCCCATAATTATGAGGGAAGTTTAGTGTCATATAATTTGATCCTTGCGTTTATTGGTAAGATTTGAGTCATATCAAATGATTATTAAGAAAATATAAAGTTTACCATTTCTCAATTTAAATGACAGGATGTACTAGGTTTCGCTATGCAAATATTAAAAAGTTCAATAAACTGTTATTTTTATTGGCATGATATAAGGCGACTTTTATGCGATTCATTTTTTTGATGCTTTTAACATTAGTTTTGACTAGCTGCTCCGCTATTCCGGATTGGATGGCTCCCACGCCGCCTTGGAAAAGGGTGAAAAAGGTCATTCCTGTGATACATTCTGAAGAAGCCACAAGCGTGGTTCAACGCTATGCTGTCCAAATGGAATATGAAAATAATCTTCACCTAGAGCATGCTAAAACATGTTATAATGAAGAAGGAATTACAAAGATTCAGTTGGAATTTATTACCCAAGATCTGATTGAGTTATGTGATGCTCGAAAGCTCATTGTAGATATGACCGAGAATTTCTTAGGTAAGCTAAATCAGGACACAATTTTAGGTCCTGAATTTGCCGCCTTTCCAATGCGTCCAGAAAATCTTGAGATTTATATTGTCTATGAGAGCTATTTTGGCAAATATGTGGATCCCCGCTACCTGTATTGGATCAATTTAGAAGAAGGTACTGTTTCGTTCTATACTTGGGAATTGAAGTATGATGCAAATCGATGCTGGAAATGTAAAAAAGAGGCTTATGGCACGAGTCGCGAAATTGTACTCTACCAACATGCAGCAGAGCTTGAGTATGAAGACTTGAACCCACCTAAAAAATCGGCATTTGGTTCGGAGCGCTATTACCCAGAAGATGATTAATTGTAATTTTCAAGAAATCTATCACGCTGTCAAGTCTTCAGAGAATCGCCTCTGCTTGGCAGCGAATCTTTCAGGTACCCGCATATACGATTCAACAAGGGGTTGGGGCAGGCTATGGCGGTGGTTCTATGGTATTGTCG
>JACDGH010000277.1 GCA_013815395.1 Parachlamydiaceae bacterium | reverse complement strand
TGGCCAAAGGCGAAGCCAAGCTATTGCTTCTTGCTCAAAGGCTGTTCGTGCTATGGGACTTGCGCGGTCAGGACGCACCATTTTGACAGCTTCCCATTCTCCCCCTCTTGCATTGTTTGGACCCCATACTACGGCTCCTTGGCCTCCAGATGCTTGTCCTTGTACTTCAATAGACACATCTCCAAAGTCCGTTATCAGATACCCTTGTGGAATAACCTGTTGCATCATATATTTTCTCCTAATTATGAAAAATATTGCCCCCATCAGTTTCCTTCTAGGAGGGGGCTTTGGTATTCCAATTGATGGTTTTCGCAAGTTTTATGCAAAAGTCATCAATTTGGCTTTGCTTCTTTTTTACAATCCACTTTATTGAGTAACCATAGATACCAAATGTAAATTTAAGCCGAACCTCATCGTTGCCCTCAAATCAAGCATAAATAATGGCATGCATCTGTTGTGCACTTTCAGCAAGCATGAATAATTTATTTTGCTTTTATCTGCATCGCAAATTTTCAATTCTATTAATCAGCAATATTAAGTATTCTCTGTTCTGCTTCGTACGCTGCGTTAGCTATGCTTAAACGAGAATCCGTAAGAAAATCTCGTATTTTTTTTAGTACACTTTGATTCCCTAACCAACCAAGAAGCTCTAATATGCGAACTAACTTTTTTTCTTCCGATGTGGGTAAACGGTTGCATAATCCCTCTAAAACTGCTGGTCGCTCCATCTTAGCGAGCGATCTCTCAAAGAATATAGCATTAGGATTGCCTATGCTATCTAGTACGAAGTCTAGAGCGACTAGAGATCCCCGTTCCGCAAGTATTCTTAAAGCTTCTTGCTTAATTGTCCTCGCGTTTTCTCCCGTAGTTCCTGGAATATCGACCTCAAAGCTAGATTCACTTGCTATACGAGTCAATAAATTTGTGACTCTTAGTGTATCACTTGATCTAAGAGCCCAAACAGTTGTAGATTGATCATCAGGGGAAAATTGATCTAACCTTTCATCTATCATATCGACAAAATCATCGTCGATAACTCCCTCGAATACTACCCCTGTTATTGCAAGTAATCCTCTGCCTCTAGATATTGCCTGCACAAGTGCTATAGCTTTCTGAGAGTCAAGGGGCTCAAGCAGTTCAAACAAGGCATTTTTAGCAGCCGGCGTGTTAATCCATAGCAACATCTGAATAATATGTTCCTGATAAAACCTGTCAGTTTGATGTTCTTCCCATGCTGTGCGTAAAGTGGGGATTGCCAACTCTCGTCCGACTGCTACAAGAGACTCTAGATCGAAAAATACTCCACTGTGATTATATTGCCTGCTAAGCGCTTCAAAAGCACTTGGGTGCTGAATTTTCCCTAACGCCGTAACAACAGAATGATGAATATTTTCAGTCGAATGGCCCGGAAAAGTGGCTCTTTGTAGAAGGGGAATTAAAACATCGAGAGCTTCCCGTTGACCAAGATTTCCTAGCGCATGAATTGTTTCTACAAGAAAGCGGGATTCCTGTATAAATTGGGAAAGTATAGGATACGCCTTTTTGTTTCGTGATGCCCCTAAGGCATGGATTACAAATGGCATGACTGTATCGGGAGTATCCGTATCGTGTGCCATATCCAAGAGCGGTTGTATATCAAGCCTGGAACCAAAAGAGTCGAGCGCTTGGTTTATTGCAGACGAAGTACTAAACTCATTGGTTGCCAACGATGAAGATTGAATTAACAATGGTGCAGTATTAACAGCGCCAAGCATTTGAAGTGCATTGATTGCTTCGTATCTGATATAAAAATTAGGATTGTTTAATAGAGTAGTGAGAATGGGTGACACGCGATCCAGTGAAGAATATTGGAAGCCATAAACACGTAATTCCTCAAGAGTCCAAAATGCTTTTGGGTGTCCTCCATTAAGTGACGACGCGCTTTCTTGCGATTCATCGTTATTGTTACGCTCAAGTTGTTGCCCCAGTTCAACCATGGCTGACTCTAGCTCCGCGAGAGCCTCTGAAGTACCAATTCGCAGAAGAGCTATGAGAGCAGAAGCATCGTCATAGTTTACTTCCACGAGATAATTGTGAAGAGGCCCCACCGCTTCAATATCTTGAAGATACCCTAGTGCAGTTGCAGCCTCACTAGCAGTTGTAGGGTTATTGAGCATTTTATAAGCTTCCTCTATTGCACCCCGTTTAAAAGATGGTTGAAGCAAACCAACTAATCCCTCTTGCTCAGGCCATAAGAAACGGGCATCATGTCCTATATATAAGACAAATTCTTTTGCTATGCTCGTATCCCCTAAAAGAGCGAGAGAGCGTAGCGCAACTCGATCACGAGTGCTTATCCAAAAATCTCGTATTAAAGGCATAGCATCACTTGCTCTGATCCGTCCTAGGGAATCAACTGCACGTTGTTTATCCAGTGTATAGCGACTGTTAAGCTGTGTTATCAGATCATTTATGATTTGACTATGCACATCGGATGGTGCTTTTTCACCAATAGCAATCAAGGCTTTAGCAGCCCACCACAGATTCTCATTTCTTAATCGATTCAAGAAATATTCGGGGTGTGTAGTTTGTGAAGCTATGTGAATCAAGACATAGTTCCATCGAGTCCCGTGAACGAGCGCTGCTACATTTTCTAATGCTGCGTCGCGCGAACTTGCTTGATCGATTCTCTTTGCTAAAATTCGTCCTAGTATAAATTCAGCAAACGGTTCATGTACGAATCTAATTGTTTCTGGTGGATCTTCTAGAAATATGCTGGCATTTTTGAGTTGTACAAGCAGTGAATCATCTGAGTCGCTGTCAGGATTAAGGTTTGGGATGGATTGTAAATCGGCTAAATCTAAAATAGGAGTGTTGCGTTCAAACATTAGCTCTGCGATTTGTTCGATTGTTCGCACAATCACACTTTGGCGCAAAGATTGATTTATAGCGGCATATACTTCTGAAGTTTTTTGTTTTTGATACGCTGACCATAAGTCTGCGGATACAAGAGATTTAGTATAAGCGAGCTTAGTATCACGGTGAACGTCGGAAAAGATGCGAAGGAGAAGTGGCAAATGCAACATTTTTTCAGCATCTGTATTCAGTAGAACCTGAAGATTCGACCGTGCAAAATAAAGTTGACGTGCTTCACGAAATTCTGACTCATTGTAATGCCCTAGCTGTAGGACTCCTTCTTCAAAGCCAGATAACCCCATTGCTCTCTTTTTTTGAAAAGGGTAAACCTCGAGGTAGAATTGGTTGTACATGAGGTCATTAAGGTATTGCCAACTATTGTCCCTACAAGTCAAAATCAGAAACAGTGATTCTCTGCGATAAGCTGTTAAAAGCTGAATAAGCGCTGCTCGAACCATATTAAGATCTCGATTTTCGTTCACGGCATCAATGATCACAAGAAATGGGAAACCATTTGACTTTGCAAGGTCGCACACTGCTTTGAGA
>JACDGH010000025.1 GCA_013815395.1 Parachlamydiaceae bacterium | reverse complement strand
CAGCATTCCTCCCCGTCTCTGCGTTTCCACTTAGCCTCTAAAACGTTTAAGAGACGCTTACTGATTCCTTTGCAGCTACAGTTTTAATTGCACCTTTCATTTATCCACTTGAGCTTTTACTAACCTTTTACTTGCCTTGAAAATGATATATACCCTAGACTCCGCCCTATTACTTTATGGTTATGCGGCCATGGCGGAATTGGTAGACGCGCTAGATTCAGGTTCTAGTCGGGGCAACTCGGTGGATGTTCGAGTCATCTTGGCCGCAATCTCTTCTTTTATACTCCACGAGTATATTTATTAATGAATTCACATATACAAATTGAGCAAATACATTTAGAAAATACACCTAGAGTAGCTTTAGTGGCTAATGGAGCCATTCATGACTATTCTTTAATTGCCGAACTCATTCGCACATATGCACGCGTAGTAGCAGTCGATGGTGGACTCTTTCATTGTCACGAAATGGGAATTATCCCAGATCTTTTGATTGGGGATCTCGACTCGGTCACTCCCATACTTTTGAGCAAGTATTCACATGTAACTACCCTTCGATTCCCAACAGAGAAAGACGATACTGATCTTGAATTAGCTATTAGAGCTGTAGAAGCCCCAAGCATTGTGACTATCGGCCTATTTGGTGTAATGGGACATCGCGTGGACCACGCCATGAATAATCTAAATTTAACCTGCCTGCACTCTAAAATTATTATTGAAACAGAAACAGAATCTGTTTTTGCTATTTCAGGCGAATATCAAATTAATTGTTTTCCAGGACAAAAATTATCACTTCTACCATTAAATTCCCCAGTAATAGGCGTTACTACCTCTGGACTTCAGTGGGAGCTCAATCATGCAACTTTAAATAAAAATTTTAGAAGTATTTCTAACGTTTGTCTGGGGAAATCAGTAAACATAAAAATTCATAGTGGCCAATTGATTTGTTGCTTGGCCAGAATCTAACACCTCTGATGAAGACTTGCATTCTTATTAGGAATGTTTTAATCTTGTTGATCAATGATAAAAAGCTCTATTGCTGTGGGAAACTAATACATGAAACATGAAGACTATGACATTAAAAAGATCCGTAACTTTTCGATTATCGCCCATATTGACCATGGAAAATCGACGATTGCCGATCGCCTTCTAGAGCTCACTCACACTGTCGCGGCCCGCGATATGCATGAACAAGTTCTTGATGCCATGGACCTCGAAAGGGAACGAGGCATCACAATTAAAGCACACCCTGTGACGATGAGTTTTAAAGCTAAGGATGGCCATACATACCAAATCAATCTCATCGACACTCCCGGCCACGTTGATTTTACCTATGAAGTTTCACGTTCATTAGCCGCTTGCGAAGGTGCTTTGCTTGTCGTCGATGCCGCTCAAGGCGTGCAAGCGCAGAGCTTGGCCAATGTTCACCTAGCATTGGACCGCAATCTTGAAATCGTGCCTGTGCTTAACAAGATCGACCTACCTTCTGCAGATATTGAAGGAGTTAAACGTCAAATTGAGGATATTATTGGACTTGACACTTCTGATGCGATCTGTTGTTCTGCAAAATCAGGCATAGGCATAGAAGACATCCTCGAGCGAATTCTTACTGCAGTGCCCCATCCTAAAGAACCAGAAGATGATATTCTGCGGGCTCTAATATTCGATTCCCATTACGACACATACCGTGGCGTTATGGTCTACATCAGAGTAATGAGCGGTTCTGTCAAAAAAGGGCACACCATCAAAATGATGATCTCAGGCAAAAATTTCGACATCCTTGAAGTGGGGATTTTTACGCCTTCAGAAAAGCCAGTCGATGAATTGCGGCCAGGTGAAGTGGGCTATTTCATCGCAAACATAAAAAATTCTGCAGATGTTAAAATTGGCGATACGATTACCCTTCAAAAAAAACCAGCCCTTGAGCCTTTACCTGGGTTTAAGGTCATTTCTCCTGTTGTTTATGCCGGTATTTATCCTATTGATTCCACCGATTTTGAAGGACTTCGTGATGCTTTAGGAAAGCTGCAGCTCAATGATTCAGCCTTGCATATTGAACAAGAAAGCAGTATGGCACTTGGGTTTGGGTTCCGCTGTGGCTTTTTGGGATTACTACACTTAGAAATTGTTTTTGAAAGAATTCAACGTGAATTTAATATCGATGTTATATCCACAGCACCTAGCGTGATCTATAAATTCACCTTAGGGGATGGCTCCGTTAAAGAAATCGACAATCCCACACACTATCCAGATCCTACATTTATTGTTTCAGTAGAAGAGCCGTGGGTAAAATCACATATTATTGTCCCTGGAGAATATCTTGGTGCTTTAATGAGTTTAGGTATGGACAAACGAGGTTCATGCATAAAAACTGAGACGCTAGATGCCCATCGCTTGTTGTTAACCTATCGTTTACCACTGAATGAAATTATCACTGATTTTAACGACAAACTTAAGTCACTGACACGTGGATACGGATCTTTCGATTACGAATTTGATAGCTATGAACGCGGCGACATTATAAAATTAGAAATTCGCGTTAATGACGAACCTGTCGATGCTTTTTCTTGCTTAGTTCATCGTACTAAAGCAGAAAGCAAAGGGCGAGCCATTTGTGCAAAACTTAAAGAAGTTATCCCACAGCAATTATTCCGAGTACCTATCCAAGCAGCTATTGGGGGCAAAATCATTGCACGAGAAACGATTAGCGCTATTACAAAAAATGTGACAGCAAAATGCTACGGCGGCGACATCACGCGTAAACGTAAGTTGTGGGAAAAACAAAAAGAAGGTAAAAAGCGTATGAAGGAGATTGGCAAAGTCAACATCCCGCAAAGCGCTTTTATGGATGTTCTTAAGGCGGGCGACTAAATCTTCCTAATTGTAATAATAAGGTGTGTACGTGAAAGCTTCTATGCTCTCTTTTATACTTGCGGTCATGCTCATGATCTTTGCATCCCCTACTTCTGCTGAAGAGAGCAAACCTACCATTAATCTTATATACAAAAAAAGCCTCTTTGGATTATCCCGCGATGCAAAAATCCTCCACGACGAGTTAAAAAAACTTGGATATTCTGTCCGTTCATTCAAGGTTAAATCTTCAAAACCTGTGCGAAAAGCAGATATTAATCTTTTTCTGGAGGATGTCAATCCAGATTTTTTTTCTGCAGCTAAAAAAAACTATTTTATTCCCAATCCAGAATGGTATTACAAAGAAATGCCTATCATTGCAGAACTTGACATGATTCTCTGCAAAACTCACGAAGCCGAAAGAATTTTTAAGCAATACCATCCCCACACTGTCTTCTTAGGCTTTACAAGTATTGATAGATTCGATTCAAAGGTAAAGAAGAATTATCTGCAAGCCTTGCATACAGCTGGGGGAAGTTATCAGAAAGGTACTGATAGTGTTGTTAAAGCATGGGAATTAAATCCTCAGCTACCTGGCATCACTATTTATAGACAGCAGGGCCGATGCGACTATCCTCCTCTCTATAATATGCAATTATTTTGCTGCTTTGTTAATGATGAAGAGCTTATTAAATTGCAAAATTCATATGGACTGCACCTTTGTCCTAGCGAAACTGAAGGGTTTGGCCACTATATCATGGAAGCTCTAAGCTGTGAAGCCATTCCTATCACCACAAATGCACCTCCTATGAATGAAATAGTCACTGATAACCGTTGTCTAGCTAGCTATACGCATACTAGCGAACAACGTCTAGCAATTAATTATTATGTCGACCCAATAGATCTTGGGAATGTTGTGGCTAACTTAATGCTGCTTTCGGAAGACGAATTAATTAAAATTGGCAAAAACAACCGACAAATTTATCTCGATAGTAAAGCTCGATTTGAAAAAAGAATGCGTGAAATTTTCGCTCCAAAATTGAAAAGAAAACCTCTTCTTCCTAAAAATAGACTAAAACGATGACATTAATGACAGTCCCTATATATACAACTGAGCAGATTGAAAATTTAGATAAAACACGCATCCCTCGTCACGTAGCCATCATTCCAGACGGAAATCGGCGGTGGGCTAAACAACGTGAAGAAATGATCCTTTTAGGACATCAAGCTGGTGCAAATGCTTTGATAGAAATAGTTAAAGCAGGTAAAGAATTAGGAATAAAAGCTATGACTTTTTACCTGTTTTCGACCGAAAACTGGAACCGCTCTAAAGAAGAAGTGATTGCCCTAATGTGGTTGTTGGAAGATTTTCTTCGAAGCCGTTGTGAGGAAATGAAGGAACATGGTGTGAGGTTAATGACGATTGGCAACCTCAAAGCTTTATCTTCAGAAGTGCAAATTGCTATTGAAGAGACGATGGAAAGTACGGCAGATTGCAAGGATATCGATATGATATTTGCTTTGAATTATGGTGGCAGGGATGATTTATGCCGGGCCTTTCACAAAATTTTAGATGAATATGGAAGCAAGCTTAACAGTGAATTTCTTACTGAAAGCCTCATTTCGCGCTATCTTGATACGGCGCCATGGGGAGATCCCGACTTACTTATCCGCACCAGCGGAGAAATGCGCATCAGTAATTTCCTGCTATGGCAGCTCTCTTATTCCGAAATTCATGTTACCGAAGCATTATGGCCAGATTTTTCACATGAAGATCTTCTTAAAGCCATTAAAGATTTCCAAATCCGCGATAGACGCCTTGGAGGCCCATGATTCTTGATAAAATGTCTCCATTACAACAACGATTGATCATCAGCGCTATCGGCGTATTCATGATGTTGATAATCATCTATCTTTCACCCATTCCAGCGTTTAAACCGGTGTTTACACTGATCATAGCGGCAGTTATTGGGGTGGCCATGTGGGAATATTACGATATAGCACATGCCAAAGGTTTGATTCCTATTAAAAGGTTAGGGATTGCATTAGCCTCTTTGTATGCTGTTGCTGTGGCATTAAGCACACAGTATCCTGCTGCCAAGGAGCTACCTGAAATTGCACTACTTTTCTGCTTACTAGGATGCTTTCTATATTTTTTTGGTTCGGGTTCTGCCCCATTCACTAATTTATCTACCACCTTTTTTGGTATCGCATATCTAGCTATCCCACTCAGCTGCATGATTCGCATTGCCTACTTCTTCAGCCAATCTGGTCCGCAGGATGGACGGTGGTGGTTACTTTATTTAATCACTGTCACAAAAATGACCGACACCGGCGGATTTTTCATCGGCAAACGATTTGGACATAATAAGCTTGCTCCTTATATTAGCCCTAAAAAAACATGGGAAGGAGCAATAGGGGGGCTCTGCTTAGCTGTTCTAACAAGCATTATCATCACCATTCTAGCTAGCATTTTTGATAATGGTGCCTTTCAACTCAATTTCTGGCAAAGCATATGGCTGGGCATTTGGATAGGCGTCTTAGCGCAGTGTGGCGATCTTGCTGAATCCCTACTCAAGCGCGATGGTGGCGTAAAAGATAGCAACCAACTTCCAGGTTTAGGTGGTATGCTAGATATAACTGACTCGCTTGTCTTTACGGCGCCTCTCGTATATATTTTCCTAAAAATTCATGCAGCTTAGGAAGAAAGCAAAAAACAAGGTGATTATGATTATTACTATCGATGGCCCAGTAGCTACAGGTAAAAGCACGATTGCAAAGCGCCTCGCTCGCGAGATTGGCTTTATCTATTTTGATACAGGAGCAATGTACCGCTGCATCACCTACAGCATCACTAAACAACATGTCAATATAGAAGATCCCGAAGCCATGGTTTCGTTTCTAAAAAACATTAAATTTGAAATAAAAATTAAACATGGTGATCGCTTTTACTTTGTGGATGGAGAAGATGTTACCTTAAAAATTCGCGGCGAAGAAGTCACCTCAAATGTCTCTAAAGTTTCTGCAATTACACCAGTTCGCGAAAAACTGGTCTTACTTCAGCGCGAACTAGCCGTTGGTGTCAATTCCGTCTTTGAAGGACGCGATATCGGGACAGTGGTTTTTCCAAACGCGCAGTTAAAAATATTTTTAACAGGCCGCCCCGAAGTTAGAGCTGCAAGGCGTTTTGCTGAATTGCGAGAAAAATTTCCTGATGAAACTGAAAATCTTACATTAGCTAAAGTACTTGAAGATATCAATGCCCGGGATAATTACGATTCTTTCAGAAAAAATTCCCCTTTGAAACAAGCAGATGACGCCTGTGTGATAGACACTTCAGATCTCACACTGGATGAAATTATTCTCAAAATTCTGGAATTTAAGGATACTATTCGGACCCGGGTGAGATCTTCTTAAAGACTTAAGGCACGGAAGAATGAAAAGGACATAAAGGGGTAATTGTGCTGGCTTATTTCGTAGGGCCACTTATATACGCTTTAGAGGCTAAGGGGAAACGCAAAGGCGGGGAGGAACGCTGAGACGCAGAGAGCTAAACACTTAGCTTTCAGTGATTTCATCAGCATTTAAAAATATAAATCTTTAAGGGTGTCTTACACCCTTCTCAGGGTCTCAGCATTCCTCCCCGCCCTGCGTTTCCCCTTAACATCTAAAACGATATAAAAGCGGCTCTAAGAAACAAGCCAGCTAATTACTTTTGCAATTACCTCTTTACGTCCCTTATGTCTTTTTCGCCCCTTACGTCATTTAATTCTAGAGGCTCAACAACCAACTTATAGCAAAGGCAGCTGTTGAAGCAGGCACTGTAGGCCCTTCAGGCCCTGTGGGTGAAACAGGCACACTTGGTTGAAACTTATGATATAATCCCATGATCAAATCTCTAAAAAAGACCACAATAGAATCAGCCCAAGATACTAACTTCAAGAACGCATCAGGGAAGAACATCCAAATAAGATAAAATAAAATTCCGAAAAATAAAAAATTGAAGATAAATCTCATATACCACTCCTAATTTTCATGGTGGATCTTCATCATGCTCTAATCATTATTGTAGCAGATTTCATAAAATAAAAAATAGATGTTTTTTTCATTAATTTAGATCTATTTTTATCAATTTACAAAAATTGGGTAACAATGCACTATCAAAATTTAATGGTATGAATCAAAAAATTCAGATGATTTGTTCTTAGGAGATTTCCATGCAAAGTTTGGATATATACAATGTGCAGCAGGCTATTGAACACACATGTCTAAAACCTCAAGCAACCCCTTCTGATATCATCCAACTATGCCAAGAAGCTATCAAATATCAATTCTATGCCGTTTGTATCAATAGCGCTTGGGTGAACCTTGCAAATGAAAACCTTAATTCATCTTCTGTAAAAATTGTTTCAACAGCAGCCTTTCCATTAGGCGCCAGCGCAACTATCGTCAAATGCCGTGAAGTAGAGTATGCTATTTCACTTGGTGCCCACGAAGTTGATTTTGTGTTAAATATTGGGTGGTTAAAATGTGGGGATCTCCATAATGTTGCCAAAGAATTTCAAGCCCTTGTTGAAGTGGCTTCAGGAAATCCCCTTAAAGTCATTTTAGAAACAAGCATATTAACCGACCAGGAAAAAAAAATTGCATGCCAATTAGCAGTTGGTGCCGGTATTGCTTTTGTCAAAACATCCACTGGTTTTAATACAGGAGGAGCTACGGTCGAAGACATCAAATTAATGCGACATGCTGTTGGAAAAAAAGCCGGAATTAAAGCTTCCGGTGGAATTCGCGATCTGCAAACTGCTAAGAACTTGTTAGAAGCTGGAGCTGACCGCTTAGGGACATCATCCGGAATTGTTATTTCTCAAGTTGTTTAAATACAATTAGCTTATTTTCGAACGGTTTATTAATAGGTTTTTTTATGAATAATATTGTAAAATCTCATGCTCCAAATCTGAATTGGCCCCTCGTAGACAAACAAGATCCATTGACCCTTCCTTCAGATCTAGCATCAATATTTCATACATATGTCACAATGGAAAATTGTATTGAACTTTCCTTAGCAGGAAACTCTCCATCTTCAAAAATACTGACAAAATCAATTGCCGCAGCTGGTCAGAAAAGGATAGCCCGTTTTGTAGCAAATGCATATATGCGGCGCGAATCAGATTACCAAATATTTAAAAAAATGATTGAAATATTTTTTAAACATGCTTCAACAAGCAAGCAGGCACATTTTTTTGCATCTATAACCGATAAAAATGGGCGCTTTATAACTGATATCATCTCAGCATTGCCAAAGGGTTTAGCTCATCTTGATCTCACCAATTGCAAGTGGTTAAAAAACCATCATGTGACAGAAATTATAATGCAATTACCTGCGCTAGAATCATTAAATTTATCAAAATGCCGATTTCTGACCGATGAGACAGCTAAAATCATCGCAAACAAGAATAACGCAGCTAGTTTACATAGTTTAAATTTTTCAGGGTGCCCCAAACTAACCGATTTTGCAGCGATCGCAATTGCTGAAAGCACCAACTTGGTGGGCTTAAATAGTTTGAAGTTTTCAAAGTGTCCCCACATAACTGATATGGGAGCCATGGCAATCACCAACAGTATGTCAGGCTTGCGCCGTTTAAAGTTTCGTCAGTGCCCTAAAGTCACTGCGACTGCACGCACTGCCATAAAGAATATGTTAGTGGCAAATGCGCATCGCAATAAATTAGCGGCTTAATGGTAGGAATTTCTCAACAACAGCTTCAAGGTTATTTTTGCCTTGACAGGAGCCATAGGCAATGGATGTGCGGCGATAAAGCCAATCATCCATTCGCTTTACATGCTCAAATTTGATAGCGTAAGTTAACTCGGCCAAAATATGAGGATGCTCTGAACAAATCGGCTGCATTTCCAAAGGATTTATTTTGATAATCTCTAAAATCTTTTTAGCTAGTTGACCATAATTTTGCATGAGATGGTCGACTTGGATTTTTTGCAAGCCAACCTCTTCTAATTCCTTCTCTAAATTGTAATCAGAAATAATAGCCCCCGGTAACGGCAACTCATGTGTCCGGCAATGCTTAAAAACTCTTAAGGGGTCCATATGACTAATGATCCTATCAACAACTTCTTCCGCCATCTTACGATGCGTGGTAAATTTACCTCCTAAAACAGTGATCAAACCCCCTTTAGAGAATTGAATCGCATGATCTCGACTGATTAATGAGGGTTTTTTAGAATGATGATTGGCCACAAGCGGACGCAGTCCCACAAATGTAGAAATAATTGCTTCGGCACCGATATTAAAATGAGGAAAATGATGATGAAATGCCTCTAAGAGATAAGTAACATCCGCCTTATCAACCTCAGTAGCCTCAGGATCATTAAAAAAAGTGTCTGTAGCTCCAATCAAACTATACCCTTCCCAAGGCAGGACAAAAAAAATCCGGCCATCTTGCGGAGCTCTTAAAATTAATCCGGTTGGAAACATCTTAGGAACAACAAGATGTACACCTTTAGTTGGAGCGACACGCGCATGCTCAACCCCAGACTCTAAATCCGTAATTTCATTGGACCATGCACCTGTAGCATTTACAACAAGTTCACTCTTAATATTAATTTCATTTCCACTCTTATCATACCTAAAGATCACACCTTCAATTTTTCGCTGATTCCACAACAATTTTATTACTTTAGCGTAATTGAGAATAGTAGCACCTGCCATTTCAGCCGCCAGCACATTTTCAATCACTAACCGATTGTCTTTCATTTGAGCGTCATAATAGCAGCAGCCGCCCACTAAACCCTTTGACTGTATACCTGGAAAATTATTGACGACCTGCTCAGTATCCAGTTTACAATGATTTGGTAATTCACTATCTCTTGAAAAAAAATCATATAAATATAATCCCAGATTAACTTGCCATAAAGGCCGTGCACTATGTGTGTAGACAGGAAATGTAAATTTTAAGGGGGAAACAAGATGAGAGGCATTCTTTAATAAAAGATTACGTTCATATAGTGATTCTTTAACTAAACCAAATTCATATTGCTCTAAATAGCGCAAACCGCCATGCGCAAGCTTAGAAGTCTTTGTACTTGCACCAGCACCAAAATCGGTCTTCTCAAGAAGAATAACTTTTAATCCACGCAAAGCAGCATCACGTGCGACAGCTGCGCCATTGATGCCGCCTCCAATCACGACCAGATCATAAGAGGCTTGTATTGCTTCTTTAGAACTTAGCAATGGCGAACATAGCGTTTGAAAAACATTCCAGCCAAGGCGATTTTAAAAAGTTCTCCCACTATAAATGGAGCAATACCTAGTGCCCATACATGTCTTGCACCCACAAAAAACGCTAACCAATATGCCCCGCAAGACATTTGAATAGTACAGGCCAATCCTAAGCCCAAATACATAACCGGTCTTCCTAATACTTTTCTTCTTTCTACAAACCAACCTGCAAGATAAGCTTGAATAACATAACCAACAAGATAGCCCCCAACTGGACTAAGCAAGAAAAAGGGATCCGAGCGACCGCCTGATAATACCGGCAACCCCAAGAGCGCTTCGGCAAGGTATAATACCACACATAAAGCACCATTGCGACTTCCCAACATGCCTCCTACGATGAGCACAGCCAATGTTTGAAAAGTGATCGGGACGGGTGTAAAAGGCAATGCAATGCGTATTTGCGCACATAAAGCGATCAATAATGAGCATAACGCTACTTGCGTGAGTAGCATCCAACGACTCTCAGAAAGTGTAGGAGCCTTAATAGTAGATCCGGAAAATAGCATAAGTAATCCCTTCCTAAGTGGTATAATTTAAACTAGTACTCTATCATGAGCAATAAATAAGATGCAAGCCAGGGATGCTGGGGTTCAATTCTAACCCTCATGGCTATTTAAAACCAAAATACTGCAATTTCAATAATATATAAAAAAAGCATTAATAATGTTCCCGCCACATTTATTTGCCAATACATATTAGAATCAGGCACGAGCCACCAATCTAATAGGCGTATAACAATAGGAACCATTGGCCATGTGACCAATCCCACACTAATCACATTGCCAATAAACATAGCAACAGAAGGATTAAAACTAGCGGTAAATGGCGACAAGAACTTCATTTCCAGCATGACAATAGGAAATAATACTAAAAGCACTATCATGCCTTGTTTCCAGATTGCTACCGCCTTCACCCCACTCGATCCTGAAATTGAGGAAAACCACCCTGCAAATGGTGATAGCATGCGATGATTCTCCACTGCCGATATCATCGATTTAGATTCGTTTAAGACCTTTTTACGTTCTTCTGAGGAAAGCCAATTATCTAAATTCTCTTTCGTATCAAATTGAAGTAGCGTCATCCATTTTTGGCCTTGTCCCAGGCTCGGCGATTGCACATATATTCCACGAAATCCTGGAAATTTAGCTTCTGCTTGATGAATTTTACTCATCCATTGTCGATAGGCATCTTCCTTTTCCGGATTCACTTCTGTAACAAAAACTTCGGTCACTCCTGACTTTTGATAATTCATATCAAAAGGCACTTCTCTCATAGCTGAAAGATTTTGCTTTTCAAGGATTAATCCTACTTGATCAAACAAATATATTCGTTCTTTAGAGCCACGCCAAAGTGTCAATTGTTTCGCCTCTGTAAAGCGTTCAACAATTCCCCATTCACATAGATCTGCACTTGAAGGAGATAAAATTTCTAAACTTTTAAAGCCCGGAAAAACGACAATTGCCTGATGAAATTCTGCTTGCCAATTAGCAAACGAGGCTTGTTCTGAAGCACAAATGTGCATTTTGGTAATAACCCAATTTACTTCTGAAGAAGGGTTCATGTTAAGCCTTTTAATTTTGAGAGAAAGCGTGATGTTTTTAAAATTTTTAATATTTAAATAAAAATTTTACTTTATCAAAATCTCACTTACTCTTCAATCATCACGGGCAAAGGGCGTGATAATATTTTTAGGTCTTTTACCTAAAATATATTAGATTATTCAAATTTTTTCTTAGATCATATATACAAAATTTGTTAATGTTCTAAATTTATTGAATGTAAATTTTCTTTCTTACCTGTGATTAATTGAGGTCATCCGATATGCGAATATTTAACTTCCCATCTTTGAACATTATTTTAGGACTCTCATTAATCTATTTTTCATCAAGCATTGAATGCGCATCCTTTAATTTTGCAAAACAGCTCAGTCCCTTTGCATTAATTACACCCGCTTCCTTGAATGAAGAAGCAATTCTTGGTCAGATAGAAAACATCAAAACCACCACACCCCAACAACTTCTCATATTACAGGAACTATTACTACTTGATCCATTCACCCAACAGATCTCCCTTAATCAAATTGCAGCATTGCCATATACTCATCTTTTTCAAATGGCAGAACTTAATACTCGCAAATTTCTTCGACGACTCTACGACCCTTTGCGAAAAATAGCGGTTGTCGATCCCAAAGATCGCTGCGGCTACATCAACACCCCGAGAATAGGCGCGTGGGGAGATATTGGTTATAACCAAGCTAACATCAATACGAACGATTGTTTTGAGAAATTTCATTGGAAAGGTTATGACTTCAGCCTGGGAATTCAAACTTCTATGAATCCATGTTGGACTCTTGGTTTTGCCGGTTCTTATGAACATGATAAAGTTAATTATCAGCTCGGAGCAAAGGGCAACAATGAAACCTATTTAGCTGGGATGTATTCACTTTTAAGACCTGCCGATTATTATTTTTTAGGTGACCTTGTTGTAGGATATGGCCGTTATACCATTAAACGTTCAATCGATATCGACAAAAATCATTTAAAACATGAAGGCCATCCACAACTTTACCAAGGCATTGCCTACTTCGAAGCGGGTCACGATATGCCTATTTATGGATGCATTAATACCTATCTATTTCAACCTTTTCTAGGACTAGAGACGGGTTATTTTCGGTACCATAATGTTCATGAAACAACTAAGGATTCTTTATTCAATGTAAATATAGCCGGCAGGTCGCATGTATCCTTTAGCGGTCGTTTAGGTATTCACTTCAGCACTGAATTATTCTCGAAAATTTCAATAACTGCAGATGCTGCCTGGCAACATCGATGCACTTCCTATGACAACCACATACGCGAACACTTCGTCGACTTTGGAGATTCTTTTTCTATCACAGGCATACATCTTTCACGCGATAGTTTTGATGGAGCCTTTAATCTAAGCTTACATTTAGAAAAAAATCTACGCCTCTATGTGGAAATTGCAGGCCAAGTTTGGAATAAGGCTTCCACATATAATACATTTGCTGGCCTTCAAATTGGGTGGTAAAAACGACAAAAAAACTCTCTTTGCAGATTCTTTACACAAAATTAATTTCTAATTTACAGAAGAAATCCATATTTAAACCATATGATCAAAATTGCACACCAAATCGCATTGCGGTTTGCTTTCAAGGCAATATAACAAAAATAATTATGAGGTTTACAATGAATTCTATATCTTCTATGGCCCCTGCTTTAAATACTTTTATTAGAAACTGTGATGACACAATCAATCAGTTAAGCTCTGCACGCCGCACTGAATGGTGCGATGCTGCTACCTCAAACAGTTCATTTTTTGGTTTTTGTATTAGCGCGTTATCCAGCTCTAAA
This sequence comes from Parachlamydiaceae bacterium, assembly GCA_013815395.1. GTDB lineage: Bacteria > Chlamydiota > Chlamydiia > Chlamydiales > Parachlamydiaceae > JACDGH01. The sequence goes on along the minus strand of JACDGH010000025.1, from coordinate 2,942 downwards.
AATTATAGCGCTGCAGAAGCTGTAGATAGCTTGCAACGACAAGCTTCAGGAATTAATTGCCTGCTTTCTCAATCACCACTCAGTGGTAGAATTAGACCGCTTGATACATTTTTTAATGGATCAGGAATCAGGCAAGCAGAAAGTGCAGAACATAGTCTACTTCCCAATATCTTTGGGGGTTCTTATTATAGTTCTTATGCTAGCATTGACACCGCAGGGCAACTTTCTAATACATTAAATAGAATTCAAAGTGTGCGGAATCAGGCTATAGGAATGAGCCAGGCTATTCCGTACGGTCAGCCACCTATGGGGTGTCAATCCCCCGAGCCAGGTGTTTACGCATCTTATGGCCCTTGCGAATCCGCACCTCAATATCCTTCACCTTATTCTCGTCCATCTTATGGCCCATACGGCCCCTCACCAATGGAACAAGAATGTGATCAACGCTTTTATTCTCGATATTAATCATTCCTTACGAATTAGATAAGCGATGGATATTTTCGTAACTATGCGGCCACCCCACTTCTTCCTGCTCTTATACGTTTTAGATAAAAACGTATAAAAGTAGGACGAAATGACTTTTAATTTCTCCTCTGCCGGAATTGTCCCCAAGAAGCAAAAAATTCTTGAGTTAAAAATGTTTAAATTATAGTTTATACCTATTGCTGATTATATGTCTTTTTTAAATACAACCCCATCAATAGGAAGATTATGCAATATTTTAAATCATTATTTTCATTTCATAAACTTGCCCTCACTACTATAATAGCTTTAGGGTCATTTACCTCGCTTCCCTTAGCAGCTAACCATAGTGAACACCGATTTGACACTGATTCTAGACTTTCTGGAAATTCTCTGGAGCATGATCTATGGAATTTAGTACAAAGCAAGGATCATGATAAATTGGCTGACTTAATTTCCCCTATGTTCCTTGGAGGAAATCTGCAGGGAATGCGCAATTATGATTCAGAATTATCAATCCTTAAAAATTTATCAATCACTGGGTTTACGATAACTAATGTTTTCGAATCTCAAGATGAGGACATACGAATCATTTCCTACGACTTTACAGCCACAGGTGATTTACCTATCAACGACCATCGCATCAGCATATGGCAACGCAAAAAACACAAGCACCATCAATTTTTTTGGCAGCTGATTAGTCAATCCACCTACTCAGAAAACCCTTAAAAATACATAGTTTGTAATTTAATCTTTGTTTTTTTATAATGATATTGAACATAGATTAATTACAATAAAGGGGGGATGCACATGTTTAAATTTATATCTTTAAATAAAAATGCTTTATTTTTTGCTTTTTTAGTCTGCTCTTCTACAGGCTCATATGCAGAGGATACCCAAGAATCAAAGATGATTACACGCGGCGAAGATCGCGGGGGTGACTATAGATCGGATTATCAAGATCGGAATATAAATAACGGCTACAGATATGGATCGGGTTATGGAGGTGCGTATGGGTCTGGTTCTGGTTATGGCGGCGCGGCTGCCTATCCTCAATACCCTTATGGGCCACAATCTAATGCTCAAGCATTTCCAGGTGATGCTGAATTTAACAACACCTATGAGCAAAATGCTCATCCTCCAAGATAAGAATCAGCTGGCATAGCTTAAGTTATGCCAGCTTTCTTAAAACTTTATTGTAATAATGAAACTAATTTTTCTCGGTCTACCACTGTTTTATCTCCAAGCCATATCGACCATAAAGCTTTGGCAAATGCAGGGTTAATTATATTTCCAACCTGATTCCCTTTAATGATGACTTCAATATTGCCCCTTGGTAACCATCGCAAAATATGCTCATCCCCTTTTCTGACTTCGACGTTATAATAACTTAAAAACTGAGTGATTTCATTTTTAAGTTGAGCATATTCGGATTGTGACAATATTTTTTTAAAAGATTCATCATAGCCGTCTCTAACTTTTGCTACTTCGACCGTGCGCAGCCATTTAAAAGTAAGTTGCTTGGCTTTATCATCATTTAAAATGGCCTGAAATTTACTTACTCCCGAATCAAAGGGCCCTTCTTGCAAATAATGCGCCACACTGTAAACATTTACAAAAAATTTTTTGCGAATTGATTCACCAGTCATTTGCAGTCTAAGTGGTTTTCCCTCATATTCAAAAGTCACCTCGCTTGGAAAAAATTCATCAATCACTCCCTCACGCACTTCAGCAATGGCAAATGCTGATAATAATGTTAAACACCCAATCATAGCCAATTTTAACGCGTACATATTACCTCCGATTCATAGATTTTTTATGGCAATCACAGTTATTGCATTACTATATCTACCAGAACAAATTGATTGATTACAAATTATATTTCCTGAAAATTACCTGAAAAAAAATTGCTTTAAAAAGAGAAATCTAGTATGATATCTTAATAGTTCAGTTTCAGCAACTCCTTAATAACTTTTGAAGTGAGGTTAATGTGAATCTTTTTATTTTTAAAATAAAACCCAAGCTTAAATGCTTGATACCAAATAATTTCCAACCTCAAAACAATTCTTTCGTTTCCATCGCTCTTTCCAATCATCATTGTCTTCATCATTCCTAATTTTTTTCCCCGGCCTATTCCCTAATACCACTTTATACGCAATAGCGATGCCTATTAATTATCTAGCGTCATTTTTAATTTTAAAATGCGCTTAAATAAATTGTAGCTCGATTTTTACTTTTTTTTGCGCCTATCTTCTTACAAGGAAGCACTTTTGCATAGACAAATGCAAAAAATCTAAAAACAAGATTTCAAGAACATATACAGGAGAAAAAATGTTTAAAATATTTTCAGGCCTTCTTTTAAGCTTCTTTCTGGCCAGCAATCTGTGGTCCAGTGATTTGGTCATAGGCACAACTAGTGCCTATGCTCCCTACGTTAGCCTTGATGAACAGGGACAATATGTAGGTTTTGACATTGATCT
>JACDGH010000276.1 GCA_013815395.1 Parachlamydiaceae bacterium | reverse complement strand
ATGGGCAGGCCGTATAGAGTCTTTACGAAATGTTCATCGTCTTATCCAATGCTTTAATACCCATCAAGTCCATTTTCTGTGTAAACCTTTTAATTTCACCTCCGCCCCCAATTCTTCCCAAGAACCACATTTCAACGCTTTCTAAGTTTCTGCGCAGTATTCTATTAACAACAGGTTATAATTTAATAAAAAAATGTTTACAATGCGTTAGCATCTTCCTCAAAAACATCTCCAAAATCAATAATATCTCTTATTTCATCCATACTTTTTTTACATTCTTTAAGTTTAACTTCGCAAAATAAAAATCTTTCTACATCTTTAAATATTTTAAAATGTTCGTCAGATTGCATGGATAACTTATCTTTGCATTGAGTATTTAAAGAAAGACTTAAACATTCAATAACGTTTTCCATATATAATTTATGTAACTTCTCATAGTCAATAACTCTGCTTGAAATCTTTGGGCACTCCACAGCGTAACCCCTACAAATATTAAGAATTTTTAACTTTAACTCTTGAGAGTCAACATTTGTCCCGGGAATATTTGCGGTGTTTGTTGTTGGCATGTAATTTTTTTTATAAACACTTGCTCCAAATATCCCACCCATTAAAATCAAAATCCCTAATGCGATTTTTTTAATTGTAATTTGCTTTGGTAAAATCCCGGCTCTGCACATTTTCCGACCATTATTAGTGCGATTGTTGATTTTGGTTTGAACAATTTGTTCCAATTTAGTTTGAGGTGTTGTTCGACGATTAACTGGCATAAAATCCCTATGTTAATTTAAAAATATTTTGGTTAATTAGTAATTAATCTTAAATATTGAACATCTTCTAATTCTATTAATATATAATTATTGTTATATTATTGAAAGATATTATAAACATCAATAATTAAAGTCAAGGCTTTCATTAATAGATAATTTTTTAGAAATTTTATTTTTGATAATGAATTTTAACCATTTAAATAAAAACGCTTTTTCAAGACAGATAAATATGCCAGGAAAAGCACTGCTGGGAGAACTTAAGCTTTTATCATCGGTTAACTAAGGAGATCAATTTAAGCTCCCTGGCATGTACTGATAAGGGCTTGTTCAACTTTTCGGTCAGCTTCTCTTGTGTTCTCTGTGATCTGTGGATCATATTCTACCACAAACCCCAGAGAATAAGCCTTGTTATCTTCGTAAGTCGGCTCTACTAATTTATCAATTTGCGATGCACGTAAAATTAAATCTTAGACTTCAAACCAAAAACCTCTCGATAAAAGTCCGCTTCCCGTTTTAAGGAATGAATAATGTGAGGGGCTTGTCTAAAACCATGTTCCTCGTCCGGATAAATATGTATCTCGACAGTAATACCCCTTTTATTAAGAGCTTCATAAATCATAATTGATTGATTTTTAGGGACTATGGGGTCATCCTCTCCTTGGAAAATAATCAAAGGACTTGTTATTTTCTCAACAGCATTAATCGGAGAACGCGCTTCCCAAACTGTTTTTTCTTCCGGATATTTTCCTACCAATAGATCCATATAGCGTTGTTCAAATTTGTGTGTATCATTAGCCAAAGCTGTGATATCTGCCACACCGAAATAATCGGCCCCTGCTTTAAAGGTCGTTTTAAAAGCTAAGGCGGCCAGAGTAGTATAACCACCCGCACTTCCTCCTCGAATAACTAATTTATTAGGATCGACCAATCCTTGATTGACTAAATACAAAGCCCCATTCACACAATCTTCCACATCAACTATGCCCCAATTAAGATTTAATAGGTTGCGATAATCGCGTCCATAACCTGTACTGCCGCCATAATTGACGTCAAGAACTGCAAAACCCTGGCTAGTCCAATATTGCTTAGCAAGTGATAAAGACCCACTCGTTTGTGCTGTTGGACCACCATGGATCATCACCACCAAAGGCGGCTTTTCGCCTTTTATAGGTTCATAATCTTGGTTGTAGGGCGGATAATAAAAGCCATAGGCTGTTCTTTTATTACTAGGAAAGGCGATATGTTTAGGAGGGCTTAAATACCCTTCAGATATAAGGGGATCCTTTTTAAATAAAACAGAAATTTTTTGTTGGTTGTCAATTTGAATAAGAGCTTCCCTTTGTGTAGGATAGCTCTCAATAAACTGAACACAATTTTTGCCAGAGCGCACTTGCTGAATGTTAGAGCTTCCTCTTTCAATTTTTTTCCATTTTTTATCGTGCGTATTGAATATCCCTAAATTCCATTGTCCTTCAGAGTTAAATGTAAAAATAATGTTATTCCCTAAAAAGGCATATGTAGATCTGTCAAAGACCCATAAAGGTTCGCCTACTTCCGCTTTCATTGGGCAAATGTTTTCTATAATACCGTCTTTGTAGCGATGTATGTTCCACCAACCACTATCTCTATCTGATACAAAATGTAAAATATTTTCTGGAGAATATTGAGGTTGAAAAATGGATTCCTTTACTTGTCCTGTAATACGATGCTTATTTGTTAACTCACCTTTAAAATTTATAGAGGCTTCCCATAACTCCGTATTTGTCCAAGGCATTTCAGGATGATTCCAACAAATCCAGGCAATACTTTTCTCATCAGGGCTAATTGCTGGTGAGGAAAAAAAGTCATATCCTGAAGCAACAACGCGGTAAGCACCTGTGCTAGTGTCAATTAAAGCCAAAAAGTTTTCAACAGGTTGTCCGGGTTCATGCTTTTCCCCCACTGCTATAATACCATGTGAAGTTACTTGCATATCAGCAAAGCGGGTACCTTTCCAACACTTTTTACCTTGATATTCCGTAGAGATTTGACCTTCGGTTAAAGCAATTGGTTCTTTATCGCGGATCACATAATAAATTTTCCCATCTGCGCCTGATGAAGTGTAGACTATGTCATGGGCGACAGCAAAAGCGCCTCCCCCATATTCATGTACAAAAGTCCGGGCATTGAATTCTGGGGGGGTGACATCTTTAATGTTACCTATTTCATCACGCTTTACAATAGTGTAATGCCCTTTGTTTGATGGACGCATTTCACACCAATAGGTTGTGGAGCCATCTGTATGCATATTTATTGTTGAAGTCACACCTGAGGCAATGATTTCTGCGGTGATAGGGGAGTTCCATGTTCCGTAATGGGCTTGTAAAGGCTGTTGTGATAGCATATGCGGTATTTATCTCGTAAAGGTGTTAAACGATAATTAATAGATGAAGACACATTACCTTAAATAACAGAGAGAATCAATAAAATTATAGAAAAAAAAGCCTTTAAGGCATCTGCGAAGCCGAAGACCTGGATTCCGTCGGATTTTCCCTTGAGAGGTTGGCAAAAAATAGCAGAATAGATAATTTGCCTTTGGCGAAGCCTTTGGAGTTACTATGGAGTTAGAGAGGTGATTGAAGAAAGAGAGCTCACCCTTTAAGTTGTTGTTTGTCATAACCCAACAACCAGGAGAGCTCCCATGAAAGATTATACAGATCAATC
>JACDGH010000275.1 GCA_013815395.1 Parachlamydiaceae bacterium | reverse complement strand
TGCCCGCTCCTTCCAACACTCCAAAGTTGGTGATCGTTATGGTGGCTTCCTTCATATCACTGGGTGATAATTTACCTTCATTTGATTTTTTTTTCAAAGCTTCGTAAGCCTTGATGATTTCTTCCAATGACATTACTTGTACACTTTTTAGGACAGGCACAATTAAACCTTGCGGCGAGGCCATGGCAATGCCAATATTATGCTGCTGATGTATGAATATTTTGGCTGAAGGGACATCTACGCAGCTATTCATTAAAGGAAACTGCATAATTGTTAAGGATAACGCGCGAATAAAAAAGGGCATATAACTAAGATTAATTCCTTCTCTTCCAGCCTTTTCTTTGGTGTTGGCCCTTAATTGGATCAATCGCGTGGCTTCCACTTGTTCAAAATAAGAAAACTGTGGAATCTGGGCATGCCCCTCTGCCATCTTTTTAGCCATTAGTCCGCGAATACCTAATAAAGGCATCTCTTCATCGTCTTGTAAATGCAATAAAGCTGTTTTATATTGACCTGCAGGTATTGCTAATGGAGCGGTGGGGTCGCCATGTTGCTTTAAGTCTGCTTTAGAAATACGCCCCTCTTTCCCGGTACCAATAAGTCCTTGCAAATCTACGCCTATATCTTTGGCGAGTCCTCTTACTTTAGGAGTGGCCAAAACTTGTTTGTTTTCGCGATTTTCTGGAGAAAAACTACAAATTTGACTGTCTTGCTGCGGGGTGGATAATCCCATAGCAGGTTCTATATCAGCCTTTACCTTTTCTTGTGCTCTTTCAGATACTGGAAGAGCCATATCTAATTTAATGTCATAAAGGGGCTTATCTTTGATGGAAATTTCACCGACGCGAAAATATTGTTTAAATAGCACGCCAGGATAAGGGGATGGTAGCTCCACAGTAGCCTTATCCGTCATGACCACTACCACAGGTTCGTCCTGCTTAATAGGATCTCCAACTTGTTTAAGCCATTCAATCACTTCGCCTTCAACGACCCCCTCGCCAATATCAGGCAGCCGCACCGTAAAGATTTGATTATCCATTCGCTAGAATTCCCTAACTTAAATTTAATATTCCATCACATCCATAACAGCTTTAACCACTCTATACGCTTCAGGAAGGTATTCCTTTTCAAACATATTAGGAAAAGGCGTATCTAGTCCACAACAACGCTTTACAGGAGCTTCTAAAGACAAAAAACACTTTTCCATAATTTGCGTGGCAATTTCAGCGCCAAACCCTTGTGTCCTTGGTGCCTCATGGGCTATCACGCAACGCCCTGTCTTTTGCACAGAAATGATGATAGCATTTATATCCAAAGGGTTCAAACTTCGTAAATTAAGTACTTCAACATCAATACCGCGTTTTTCAAGCTCGAGAGAGGCTTCCATATTTTGATGATGCTGTGCTCCCCAGCCGATTAGAGTCACATTCTTGCCAATTCGCGCTACATCCGCCACTCCAAATGGAATACTATATTCCTGATCAGGAACCTCTTCTTTTAAAGACCTATAAAGACGCTTAGGTTCTAGAAAAAGAACAGGATCGGGGGACCTAATGGCCGAGGTGAGAAGTCCTTTGGCATCATAAGGGCCCGATGCAATGACAACATTTAGACCGGGGGTGTGTAAAAATTGAGCTTCAGGAGATTGAGAGTGGTAAATCCCTCCGTGGATACCTCCCCCATAAGGCGCGCGGATGACCATGGAGGCTGTATATTGATTGCCGGTGCGATAACGCATCTTGGCAAGTTCATTCACTATTTGGTCATAAGCAGGAAAAATATAATCCGCAAATTGAATTTCACAAATAGGTTTTATCCCTCTTTGGGCCATACCTATGCCGAAGCCAATAATTCCTTGCTCAGAAAGGGGGGTATCAAAGCAACGCTCTTCGCCAAATTTTGCCTGCAGCCCCAGGGTAACTCGAAAAACTCCCCCAAAAGCACCAACATCTTCACCAAAAGTCACTATGGAAGGATCGCGCGCAAACTCTTGGTGGAGAGTTTGATTCAACGCTTGAATCATATTGATCATAGCCATCGTTAAGCTCTCATTTCAATCATTAGGGAAAAAAGTCTTAATTTCAGCATATTGCTCCTTTAACGATGCGGGCACTTCAAAGTAAACGTTTTCAACAACAGATTTTAAGGGTGGTCTTGGTATTGATTTAGCAACATTTATCGCATTGGTTATTTCCTCAGAGATGCTTTCGACCAACTCTTTTTCCTTTTGATCGCTCCAAAGCCCTTGGGCTTGCAAATAGCGATTTAACCTCAAAACGGGGCATTTTTTTTCCCATGCCATTACTTCGTCATCTTTGCGATATTGAGTTGGATCGTCGGAAGTAGAATGTGAAGCTCTGCGATAAGTCATTGCTTCAATAAGTACGGGCCCTTTACCTTCTATACAATGCTCTCTAGCCAATGAAACTACAGAGTGCAAAGCAAAAAAATCATTGCCATCGACTTTAAATGTCAGCATGCCATAACCCACCCCTTTGGGGGCAATTCCATCAGAAGCAAACTGTCGGGAGCAAGGAGTTGAGATTGCATAACCATTGTTGCGGCAGAAAAAAATTGCTGGCGCTTTGCGCACAGCGGCAAAGTTAAGTCCTACATGAAAGTCACCTTCGGAAGTTGCCCCTTCACCAAAATAGCAAATGGCAACACTCTTATCTCCCTGCAACTTCATGGCATAGGCACAGCCGGCAGCATGCGGGATTTTGGTACCAATGGGTGAAGAAACAGTGACAATATTTAAGGCGCGGGAACCAAAGTGGTTTGGCATTTGGCGACCAAGCACGAGATCCTGAGAGTTTCCAAACATGTGATTAACATACTGCTGGATGCTAAATCCGCGCCAAAACATGATGCCGGCCTCACGATATTGCGGATACATCCAATCTCCAGGCTCTAAAGCTGCCGCACTTGCCACTGCACAAGCTTCCTCACCAAGAGCGCTCATTGCAAAAGAAATTATCCCTTGCCTCTGTAGTGTGATCATGCGATCGTCAACTAGGCGCGTGAGCATCATTGTTTTGTACCCTTTCAACAAATCGTCATTTGAAATTTTCGGCTTACAATCTGGATGCAGCTTTCCATCTAAATCAAGGTAATTTACGAAGTCCATTGCGATCTCATAGGTAATTGCTAGAATAATTGGGTAGATTTAAATTTGCTGAGCTCCCAATCGGCTGCAAAGCCTTCTAAGGATTCCAGAGTGCAAGGATCGTCTGCTATAAACTGATTGAATAGCGAGTCTTTCAAAGTAACGGCATGGATGCCCATTTTAGCACAAACTGTGATTTGTTCCGGCGATTGCAAAGCTGCACCAATAATGCGCGTATCAATCTTATATTGGTCGTAGATTGTTTTCATGGCTTGCAAAGCTTCAACCGCATCAATTCCTGAACTATACATACGACCAACATAAGGTGCTAGATAATCAGCACCTGCTAACCCTGCCAGTAAAGCCTGATTAGGATTAAAC
>JACDGH010000274.1 GCA_013815395.1 Parachlamydiaceae bacterium | reverse complement strand
AACTGACATCGATAATTCCTCACAAGTTGCAAATGAATAAGAAGATATAAACATACAATAAAGAAAAAAAATTTTCATGTTTCCATAAATATTTGATTTTTGGGCTATCACTAGTTTGTCAATTAATGGATGTTCTTGCAATCTTTTTAATGATTTCAATCCAGACATAGGGCCTTAGACTCTTTTTTTTAGACTCATTCCAGATTGAATAAAAAGAACAATAAAGATGGGAGATCTATACCTCGCACGGGCACAAAATGTGCCCGTGCGAGTTGTAGCTATCCTTATCTGAAGAAGCCACCAAAGATGCGACCTAAATCTTGATAAGTCAGAAATATAAAGAAGCCTATAAGAATCACAGCAAAAGGAATAATCAGCTTTTCAAGCGTTTTTGGAGGAATTCTCTTTCCAGTCACCAACTCAAACAAACTTAACATAATCGTGCCTCCATCAAGGACGGGAATAGGCATTAGATTAAGGATCCCTAAATTAAGACTAATAGCGCCAATCCAGAAAAGTGCCTCTTTGATACCAAGCATCCAATTGTCATGCACAACTTGCACGATGCCAATAGGGCCGCTAATCCATTTAGGATTTAGAGTGCCAGAGACAAGCGCCGAAAGAGTGCGCCAGATTTCATCAAATACGCTCTTGAATTGTTTAACAGGAGATGGATTATAATTTACCTTGCGATCTTGTAAAGGCAAACCAAGCATCAGCTGCCTTTCTCTATTTTTAAGAAGCTGCAAAGCATGTGCCCGTTTTTCAGAATCATCAATCTGCTCTAATAGCTTTTGTTGCTCTTGAATTTCGGCCGCCATAAGGGCTTGTTTTTCAGGGGAAGTTGCAAAATCACTGCGCATTTTAGGCGTAATCGATTTAAGAAGACGGTAGTTACCGGCTTCAGTAATTAAATGATTTGTGCCTATGCTATTAGCAATTTTCTGTATATCCTTGAAATCAACTTGCTTGTCAAACCCAACATCCGCATTTTGAAAAGATATCTTTTGCTCACTTTCTTTATCACGCTCTACAATAATATTAACGCTGCGCTGCTGTAATTGAGCTAATAATTCGAAAGATTTTTTAATCGGTTTGCCATCAATTGCAATAATTTTATCATTTGCCAATAGAGGTTCTTCGATGGAAGCAAAAGAATGTCTTGGAAAAATGTTTAGCTCGTTTTCCTTGTCAATGAATTTCAATTCATTTTCTACGACTGCATCATTATTTAAATTATATGGAATTGTCAAAAGATTTTGGAGTTTGATATTGTTAAGTCCAGCTTCAAATTGCCAATCTATCAATTCTTCTTTAAAATCAGCATCGATTTTAAATTCTTGCGCCATTACACGTGGAACACGTGCTAAAACAACCTTGCCTTTACGCAAAATCGTTAATAAAACCCGGTCATCATTTAGCAAATGGTTCAGTTGTTGTCCAGAAAAAAGCAGCTCGCCATCCGCCCACACAAGGCGATCCCCATATTCAATGCCGCTATCCTGCATTGGAGAACCTTCAGGCAAGGGATTGTCTTGTCCTTCTGTTAATCGATCGTAAATCATGTAATTAGCAGGGTTGATAATGCCCGATGTCACAATTCCTTTTTCTAGAGAACTTGGATGAGGATAAACTTTGACATTGTATTCAAAAGGCTCATTCTTACCATTAGTATAGTCGATTTTAGCGCCTTTAACTTGCAATTCCCCAGGGCTTGTCATGGGAGCATATAAATGGTCCTTAGAACTTTCGAATGAATGATCGTTATAGGAAAGAATTTCATCCCCTGGTCGCACACCGTTAGCATAGAGTTGTGACTCAGCATCGACCCAACCAATTTTATGTGTATATTCGGAAAAGTTTTTTTCACGTCCACCTAATGTCCATAATCCTAAAAAGATTAAAAAAGCAACTACAAGGTTAACAAAAGGTCCCATGAAGGAAACTTTAATGCGATCGATGGGTTTTTTGCCAAAAAAGCTATCGGGAATTTCATAAGGATCGCGTTCGTCGCTAGAATCTTGACCCGCAATTTTAACATAACCTCCGAAAGGCAGCCACCCAATTTGCCACTTCACCCCATCTTTCTCCCAAGAATAAATAGGTTTTCCAAAGCCTATGGCAAAAGTTTCCACGCGCATTCCTACACGTCTAGCCATCCAATAATGACCTAACTCATGAAGGAATATCAGTACGCTTAAACCTAGAACAGCAAGCAGAATATATAGTAAGCTGACAATCATAATTCACCCTATGTTAATACCCCTCAAAAAAATCTCTCACACAAAATTGGGCAAGAATTTATTGCAGGATTAAGAAAAAATAGATTATGCCATAAATCGCAGGTAAAGTGCAAAATGTTTAAACAAGAGCGAGTAATTCCTGCTAAAATCTTTGAATCCCCCGAAACCTAAGCCTCAATCTTAACCCTATTTAAAATCCCGCGCTAGGCGTCAGAAACGCCTGCACGCGGGGATTTCCTGGTTAACGACTGCGAATTTTAGATAACAAACGCAAAAATTCGATATATAGCCAGATGAGAGTAACCATTAAAGCAAAAGCACCGTACCATTCCATGTATTTAGGCATGGACGAACGCGCGCCTTGTTCAATAATATCAAAGTCTATGATAAAATTAAGCGCAGCAATCACTACCACAAATAAGCTAATCCCTATACTAAGCAACGAATTGCCATACATAAAGGAAGGTTGAATACCAAAAAAACTTAGAACCATCATCGCCAAATAGAAAATGGCGATGCCACCCGTGGCTGCAAAAACACCCATCTTAAAATTTTCGGTTGCTTTAAGTCCTGCTTGATAAGCTAGGAGCATAGCAAACAAAGTTCCAAATGTTAATCCAGCTGATTGAATCACTATGCCTGGATATGACGCTTCAAGTGTGGCAGACAAGCCTCCAATAAATAGGCCTTCTAAGACTGCATATAGAGGGGCTGTAATGGATGCCCATTGTTTTTTAAAAACAGTCACCATAGCCACTATAAAACCGCCAAAAACACCAATCATCATCCATGTGGATACTGAGGCAGCATTTCCTCCCGCCAGGTAAAATTTATTCCATGTCCACCCTGCAGAAAGCATAACCAGAAGCAGCAACAAAAACGTTTTGTAGACTGTTCCTTGAATCGTCATGGCATCAGCACGATTTGCTGAAAAGCTCAATCCGGTGAAAGTTTCACCGGATAGAGCGGGGTTTGAAGACTTCATCATAGAGATCCCTATCTTGTATTTTCACATAAAAAGACATCAGGACCGTCGCTTTCACCATCGGTGCCGCCGTTGTATCCTGAGCCTCCAATGACACTATTACAGCAGAAATTGACGTTTTTGAGAACCACAATTCCTAATTTGCGCACAAATATTGCTCCGCCATAGGCTGCGCCGCCGCCGCCACCGCCGCCGTTATACCCGCCTGTACCGCCGCCTTGCAAGCTAGAACCACCGGAAGAATTTTTTCCACCACCACCGCCGCCGCCGCCAAAGCC
>JACDGH010000273.1 GCA_013815395.1 Parachlamydiaceae bacterium | reverse complement strand
CCTGTGCATGGAGTGCTATGACAGTTTTCAGTTTCCATCCTGCTAAGAATTTGACCACAGGGGAAGGAGGGATGGTGATGACAAACAGTGACGATTTATATCATCAACTTAAGCGCTTTCGAAATAATGGCATCGAGAGAGATCCTCAATATCTTCAAGGGGAGGCAGCTCCTTGGTATTATGAAGTTATGGATTTAACAGGGAATTTTAATTTTACAGAAATGCAAGCCGCACTTGGGTTGAGTCAACTAAATCGATTAGATAAATTTGTTGTACAGCGACAAGCTTTAATGAAGCGTTATAAAGATTTGTTTGCCGGACTAGAAGGGGTGCGCTTATTCACACCACATGAGAATTTAAACGTAGCCTACCATTTATGCGTGGCTCAAATAGATTTCGAAGGGTATAAAACTTCTCGCACTGAAGTGATGGAGCGCTTGAAAGAAAGAGGGATTGGCACCCAAATGCATTACATACCCCTCTACCGCCATCCTTTTTTCACGCGAAACTCTGGCGACATTAGTGAATATTTCCCTGAAATGGAAGGCTATTACAAAGAGGCTTTATCGCTACCCTTGTTTTATGATATGACAGATGCAGACGTAGATCGTGTAGTCAATTCTGTGAGGGAAATTCTTATTCATGCGCAAGGATCAACGCCCGTGCGGAATTGGAAATAGTGAGATTGGGCTCATTTTTTAAAATATGCGCTAATTTAATGGCCTCCTCTTTTTTACCTAGCATAAATAAAGCTTTGCAAAGATTGAGGAGAGTTGGGCCGTGATCTGTTTCAATCTTAAGAGCTCGGTCCAGCCATTTTAAAGCTTTTGCTGGGTTGCCAAGCTGTAGATGCAAAGCGCCTAGCGTTTGTACATCGTAGGCGCTTTCTGGGTCAAGCACGGATAGAGCCTCAAAAAATGAGATAGCAATATCGTACTTGCCTTGTCTTAAATACGCATATCCGGTGTTGCGCAAATCATCTAAATGCTCTTCTGTCCATTTTAATTCATTGCGCCAGTTGATTCTACTCATGTCCTATCCTTGCAAGAATTGACCGACTCTTCCGACAATGTAACCTAACCAGCGATTAATTTCCTCTATTTGTTTAAAGCAATCTTTGATGACCACTTTTTCCTTTTCTTCTTCTGGCGTAAAGCATGGTACAGATTCTAAATTGCGTTCTTCTTGTTCTTGTTCATCTAAGGTCCCCAAGCTTGGAGCTACGCGAAAAAAAGCGAAGGGGGATCGGCGAACAAAGCCATATTTTTTGGGAGGATAAAAGTAGGCCCAAGGGGTGTGCAACGGAACGATACCCAACAATAAATCGAGTTCCGTCATCTTAGGATACATATTCATCACCATTGTCTGGGGAGGAATACTTGAGGCTTTATCCAGTTGATATTGCTGATTAATCTGCTCGATCATTTTCGTACGCAGGGCATATAAATTGTAGACACTAAGGTCTAATTTATCAATTGTAGTCATAAAAAACCGCTTTGTTGCATATTTAGTTAAGTCAGCCTACTAATACTATTTTATCAAATTATAATTATTAAGTAAATAGAAAGGGTTTTCCAGGAATTAATTAGTAATAAAAAAGATTTTTATCGTTTTTTTCATTAGAAACGATAAAATATTCTTTCTCTGAAAAATACATTAATATGCTATTCTAACCGTAAAAATTCCATATTCACTCCTTATTGGTCAAGCAAAATTTAGGTTTTCAAGTTGTATTCTAGAATAGTATAACCTGATTTTTTTATTGATATTTATAAGGATATTAAAACTTTTTTAAAAAAGGTGTGTTAATTTGGTGTTAATTTAGGTTAGAGACAAATATAAATGCTTTTTTTGGTCTTTTTCTGAGTTTTTATAAGTCTTTCATCAATTGCATTTTCATAAATCTCAGAGGCCCATTTATCATGATTAAAAGAAAAAGATAAGTTGCATTGATTTCTTACTTTAAGAGAGCACCGCTCCATCATTGTCAAGCCTTCTAGTTTTGGTGGGGAATTTTGATTGTAAATTAGGTCGTGCAAATTATTTTCAGTCAAGTAGCAAGAGGCTTTGACTTTGTCATTAAAAATAATTTCACACCTGTAGGAGCAGTGTCCATAATCATTAAAAACCTTTTCAACGACTCTGACAATTTTAAGATCTTTAATTTCGATTGGAGCAGCTTTCTGCCGCGCGCATGATAAAAAGGGAGATTTAGGATTACATATAGACTGAAGTATAGTTACTAGATTCATCGACATATCCTTTGTCAAAGTTTATAACCATATATCTTACATGTAGTCCTGGTCTTAATTTGTATCAACGTAAATAATTGGATTGCCATAAAAGCTAAGAACAACATTCCACACAGAAACCATTTAATGTTATTGAATGACCCAATACCTGAAAGCCTTTTGGAACAATATAAGAAAGGCCCTTTGGGCATTGATTGATAAAATAGATTTTATTGCAAATGAATTTGCATTAGGGTAACATCCCTAAAAAAAACTTCAAGAATTTATGATTAAAATCCAATTTTAAGAGTGTTTTTAACATTTTAAATCATGAACCTTTGCTTTAAAAAATTATTAATTTATCAATAAGGAAATATTTAATGTCTAGTAGCCAAAATATTGCATGTAGGCATGATGTTCTTCATGTAAATCCTTGCCAGCCTAAAGAAAATAACTCATTCGATTTTTTTGTAAGTATTATAGAAAAAATGAGTGCTATTGCGCTGGGGGTCTTTTCTAACAGTATAAATTCGAAATTGTTCGTACCATCTTTCTTTGTGGGTATGGTTATTGGGGTTTATAGTTATTTTGAAGAAAAAAAATCATGTCAGGAAATCCACCCCGTTTCTTCCTGTGCACATGGTTTATTGGAACAGTTGACAGGAGTTAAGCTGCCACCAATTGTTTCTCTCGTGGCTAATCTTGCAGTAACTGTTTGCCATATTGAGCACCATGAGGCTGTTTTTGTTCCAATTATAGGGATTTCATTAGGTAGTTGGGCGGGGAAGACAGCCGCAAATTATGGAGTTCTCATAAATAAAAATATAAATATTTATTTAGGTGATAAGTCTTTGTTACCCAATTAGATTTTTTCTACACATTGCAAGTGCTAGTGCCGTCTGGATAAAATTTGCATGTTATGTCATAACTTGCAACAGAGGTAAAATTTTTATTTACTACAAACGCTAGTGTTTGAAGTTGACTAAACTTGGTATGATCGAGAAAAGTTGGTATTGGAGGGGTGTCAGCAGAAAATTTATAATAAAAGGTTGAAATAGTAGATTTTGGTGCCCAAACAACTCTTTTTGATTGTATGGCTATTGCACTCGCTATTCCATTTTTTTCTTTCCCGGTATTACAAGACTCTAAAATTATTTCTGCATCTGAGGCTAAACCGAAAAAACAATTCTTTTTTAAAGAGGTTTGGCCTAATGCATTTAATGTAACATCACCCGAAGAAAAAGCTATACCATTATAATCTCCATGTGATGCTATCAC
>JACDGH010000272.1 GCA_013815395.1 Parachlamydiaceae bacterium | reverse complement strand
ATGATAAATATTGCAAATACCATGTGCAAATTAAGTTTAAGTACCATGATTAAACTCTATCTTGCCTACTTTCATAAAATTTTTAAAAATAAAAAACCAATAATTTATTTTAACTTGACGGCATTGCGCGAGACGCCCTGGCTAGTTGGTCGAGGAGACCCTGAAAGATAGGTTCAGCCTGGCTTTTAAGATTAAAAAATGCAACAAAGAGACTTTTTAAGTCATTTTATTTGCATACTTTTTTATCTATATCTATAGTTCATTTAGACTAAAAATCAATCCACTCAAACATAGGAAAAATATGCTAAGAACTCTATCTATTTCATTGCTATCTATTTTTTTTCACACATCTTTGTTTTCTGGCGAAGGAATTTCACTTGCTGATAACTACCAAAAAAATTCAGGTCTACAATGGGAATGGGCCATAGAAAGTTTGAAGCAATTCTCATTCAGTCCAAATGATAAAGTGCTTGATGTGGGCTGCGGGGATGGAAAAATTACGGCATTGATTGCACAGCTGACTCCCCAAGGGAATGTAGTTGGTATGGATATTTCAGAAAATATGATCAACCAAGCCACCTCAAATTTTAAAAATGATAATATTATCTTTATTCAGGGAAATGCAATTGCCATTCCATTTACACAGCAATTTGACAAAGTTGTCTCTTTTTGCACTCTTCATTGGGTGTTGGATCAAAAACAAGCTCTGACTTCAATGAAAAATAGTTTAAAAAAAAGAGGGATGATGCTACTTATTTTACCTGCCAAAGCACCTAACAATATTGCAATCATTTCTGAAGAAATTGCAAGTTCTCGAAAGTGGTCAATGTATTTTCCTGTTTTTAAAAAAGAAAGAATTTATTTCACTGCGGATGAATACAAGGAGATCTTAAAAGAAACAAATCTTACCATTCAATCTATGCTTGAAACAGAAAGTATAACGTTTTATAAGAATAAGGCAGCATTAATTGATTGGATCAAACCACTGGTAAACTTCATTGATCATCTTGAATATGATCTTCAAATGTCCTTTATTGAAGACATTGCAGATCAAATGATATTGAACGATCTTCAACACCCCGATGGTTCAATTCAGATTCGACATCTTAAAATTGAGGTAGTTGCGACCAAAACTTAGGATTTAGGATTGTGACCTAATGGATGATGGACAAAACTTTATTTCTGTTGACCCGCTACTTTCTTCGGATTTGCGACAAACAGTAGCGGGTCAACAGTAATAAATTTTTTTGTTCAAACTCCAGTTATTAATGATAAAGGCATTCCAATAAAGCCGCGGCAGCTACAATGCGCAGGGATTGATAAGGTTCTTGCAACTTATCAGCAAGAAAAAGTAATGAATCAGTTGAGCCTACACGACCAATGCCTTCTAAAATTTGACCCTTCAGTTCTTTATCGGCGGAAGGATATGCCTCTTGCAAAACGTTAATTGCTTCCTCGCCTTTACCCCAAAGGGCTAGGATAAGAGCCGCTTGCATGCGCACTTTTTGTTCATTATCTTGAAGAAGAGCTTTAACCAAATCTACGGCATTTTCATCACCTTCCGTTAGCAGCAAGACCGAAGCCATACCGCTGAGACCCCAGGTGCGTTCTTGTAAAAAACCCTTAACGGCCTGCTGCGTCTTAGGGTAGTGCACAATAGCTAACATCTCTAAAATATTAAGTCTAACAAGCTGATTGATCGCTTCCGGATAATTTGGAATGGCATCATCATGTTTAAGTATACTCGGAGCTAAAATACGGAAAAAGCTTCCTTCTTCCCACATCCAACGCTCTTTGCTCTGCAATGCCTCATATAAACAGTGACAAGCCTCTAGTGTTTGCGTGCGCTGTCCAATTAACCCTATTGCCAAATTCATGCGCACATATTGATCTTGACTGCTATTAAAAGTTTTTAAGGCCAATGGCACTCCATATTTCCCGGTAGCTGCCAATGCAGCCGCTGCGGCATGCCGCACCTCGCGGCATTCATGACTTAAAAACGACACGAAAGCAGGCATGCCCCGCTCGGGGTCATTCAACGTGATCACCCAAGCCGCCATCACACCTACAAATGCATCTGAATCATTAATGCAACCAATGGCCAATTCAACGACCGGTAATTTGCCAATAAATTTGATGCGCAATTGTCCAATCACTTCCAAAGCCTTAGCTCTCACTTCTGCATGGTGGTCGCGCAGCAGCGGCAAAAGCAAATCCACATCTTGATTTTGCTCAAAATGGGCAATTAATTCGCAAGCCAGGAGACGAAGTCCTGCCCTATCGCTTTGAATGAGATTTTTTATCTGCACACGTTCCATCTCATCAGACATCGCTACTAAGGCTTGGATAGCAGCCGCTTTCTCTTCTGCAGAACTATTTTGCTGGGCTATAATAGTAGTTAGAGCATCGCGCGAAACTTCGAGCGCAAGCTGACCTATCGCCTTAATCGCCTCCAGGCGTACATTCCACACCTTTTCCTCTTTAAACAAACGCAAAACTCCCTCCTGCAAGGAAGCATCTGCAAGATTCGAAGATAGCTTTAATGCCGCTGCCCTTAAAAATGAATTATTGTCGCTGAGACCTTGTTTTAATAAAGCGACCCCTTTAGCATCTTGACTAAAGTAAGCTCCCAAAAGCGAAATCGCGCGAATGCCAGGTGATGCAGAGATGGATCCATTTTCAATCACTGCCCATGCAAGACACTCCAACATTTCCCGATTGCACGCTTCGCCGGGAAATTTTTTTATAAAAAGACGCCAATTAGCCATGAGCCCTTTTTCATCACCGGCTTTAGCCAATGCTCGAAGATAAGCTTGCCAGAGAATTTTAGAAGCAGGATAGGTTTGCAGTCCCACAAAAGCTTCATTACATGCCTCAGAATAATCGCCTATCACCATATGGGCGTGAACACGCTTAGTGAGTTGTTCTTCATTAATGATTTCTGCGGAAAGATTTCCTGAAATTATACAAAGACAGCTTAGACTGGATAAGATAAATTTTTTCATTTAATCAGTTGGCTGATTTCTTTGAACTCAGATGCTTTAGAGGTGCGAAGCAATTCGAATAACACTGTTTCGCTGCTACTAATGCGCGCTCCACAATCTCGAAGTTCAGCAATTGCTGTGGAAAAATCGTAGATGGATCTGGAACTTATCGCATCGTTAAGCACCACAACTTTTTTATCGCTTAAGAGCAAGTCTTTAACAGTTTGAAGAATACATACATGGGCTTCTATGCCAATAATTACCCACTGATCGATAGGCAAGTTCAACAACTCTTTCTTTATATCAGCATCGTCCAGGCAAGAAAAAGTTGTTTTTATCAAATATTTCTGGGAATCCCCTAAAATTCCTTTTAAAACCCCTACAGTATTTCCTAATCCTTTTGGATATTGCTCCGTGACATAAATTGGCAAACCAAGAATTTGAAACCCGCGAATCGTTTTTTGCATTGACTGCATCACAATGCAGGAGTTTTCAACATAAGGAAAAAGCTTTTCTTGAACATCGATAAGAAGGAGGGC
>JACDGH010000271.1 GCA_013815395.1 Parachlamydiaceae bacterium | reverse complement strand
GCTAAGTGATGGACGTCATCTCAAGGAGTGGTTAACAGATCCTACAGTTGCCCGTTGGTTTCCCATGGATGATTTGGTTGAAATCGATGATGCAGTGCAGCGTTGGATTGGCTTTAGTCGCTATAAATGCAGTTTAACGGCAGTTATAGATGGGGTGCCTTGTGGATTATGCACGCTCTATTTGCAGCCATATCGCAAATTGGCACATCAGACCGAATTTGGCATAATTGTAGCTCCAGAATTTCGTGGAAAAGGCATTGGTTCGGAGTTGTTGAAAAATATCACGCATTTAGCCAAAACTCAATTTCACATCGAATTAATTCATCTACAAGTGTATTCAGAAAATCCTGCCATCCACTTATATAGTCGTATGGGATTTAAAGAATTCGGAAAACAGACACACTGGATTAAAGAAAGAGACGGCACTTTTACTGGTCGAACTTTTATGGAAAAATTCTTATAAGAGAGTTGTAAAATATATTTTTTTAACTCTTTTGACAAGCCTCTTGTAGTTAACAAACAATAAAATTTCTTTACTCATTATTTATTTTAAAAAGATCACATGACTTTATCAACGTTTCAAGAGCGTCTGGAAAATAGTTCCGGACGAAAATTAAAGCTTAAAATCAATGACAACCGTTCAACAATGTTGAGCGTCAAATGGGAACCTGATGGTGCAAAAGTCTCGCTGCATCGAATTTTTCTGGAGGCACCCAAAAACGTTATGGATGCTTTAGCCTGCTATTTAAGGCAGGAAGATAAAATTATCGGTCCGGCAGTGAAAGCGTATATTGAAGATAATTTAAAAAATTTAGATTACTCGCATCAGCTCGATAGATCTAAAATGTATAGTCAGGGGCATGTATACAATCTATTAAAAATATATAACACTTTAAATCGGGAATATTTTAGCGAAAAATTAAATTTGCATATCACCTGGTTTGGTAAACCCATCCAAAGTGGTAGCTCGCGCGTGACTTTTGGATTGTATTACGATCAAAATCGTTTAATCAAGATTAACCGATTATTGGATAGTCCTTCTTTTCCCGATTATTTTGTGTCTTATGTCGTCTACCATGAAATGCTTCATCATGTATGCCCTTCTTACTTTGATCATAAAGGTCAGCATCAGATCCATAGCAAAGAATTTAAAACTAAAGAAGTGGAATTCGAGCATTATGATTTGGCACAGACATGGGTTAAAGAAAATCAAGCCAGTTTTTTTATTTAAATTTAATATTTTAATCAACGCAGGAAATTTTCATGGCAGGTCATAGTAAATGGGCAAACATCAAGCATCGCAAAGAGAAGTCTGATGCAAAAAAAGGTAAAGCTTTTTCAAGAGCGGCAAAGGAGATTATTAGCGCAGTTAAGCTAGGGGGGCCCGACCCAAAATCAAATCCACGTTTGCGTGTGGCTATTCTTAAAGCTAGAGAGGCTAACCTACCTAATGACAGTATCGAACGCAATATTAAAAAAGCCTCTAGCGATGATCAAGCGGATTATCATGAAATGTCTTACGAACTTTATGGGCATGGCGGTGTTGGATTAATCGTTGATATTATGACCGACAATAAAAACCGCGTTTCTTCTGATATGCGCATTGCTACGAATAAACGTGGGGGGCATGTTGCTACGCCAGGAGCGGTGGCCTTTAACTTTGAGCGTAAAGGGATTATACAAATCCAAAAGAAGCATGCTGTAGAAGAAGAGCTTTTTTTGGCTGCCACCGATGCGGGGGCTCAAGATTTTGAAGCTGCTGGAGATATGTTTATCATCACGGTTGATTCGACTAATCTATATGCCGTTAAAGAAGCGATAGAAAAATTAGGCTTTAAATGTGATGCGGCAACTTTAGAAATGATTCCTAAAACCTATGTTGATTGTGATGATGAAACCATTAAAGCCAACCTGGCCTTGATTGAATGGCTTGAAGAACTCGATGATGTCGATGCAGTTTATCACAACATGAACCTGCCCGATCCCGATGAGTCTTGATGATGTATTCAAAATTGTCTAAAATAGCGATCTTGATTGTTATATTTTTCTGCTTAATATTTATGTATTATGTAGTTGACAGTCAATTTTGCTTTCAAAATATTCAAGAAGAAGCGATTGGACATCAAGAAGCAGTATATGATTCTTTTGAGCAAAATAAACTGCAACAAATTTTAGCACAGCCATATCGCTATCTTGATCGCGGTAAGCAAAGTTTTGTGTTTATCAGTCAGGATGAAAAATATGTTCTGAAATTTTTTGATTTACGGCGTTACAAGCCTCGATTAATCCCCTTATTTCCCCCCTCTCAAATTCGGATGGAAAAGAAGATGCGTAGGCTTTTTGCTGGATATAAACTAGCTTATGAGCAAGACCGTGATAATGCGTTTATATTTTTTCAACAACTTATACCCAATCCATTATTAAAACAAATCATTGTTGTCAGCGATCGCTTTGGATTTCGGCATAGTATTGATCTTAGCCAAGTAGCTTTTGTTATTCAAAATAAGGCCGTGCCCACTCGTGTTGAGATAGGTAGTTTATTAGAAAGGGGCGATGTAACTGCAGCGAAGAATCGTTTAAAGCAGCTATTAGATATGTATATGGGAGAATATGCACGCGGGATTTATGATCAAGATCATAATTTCATGTATAACACCGGTTTTGTAGGTGATAAGCCCATACGCCTTGATGTGGGACGACTGCGCGCAGAGGAGCGTTATAAAGATCGCACTGTAGCTCTAGATGACTTACAAAAAATTGCCATTGATCGCACCGAAGGTTGGTTGCAAAGACATTTTCCTCAATATCGCGATGAAATAATGGCTGAAATGTCCCTCAAATTGGCGGAGCTGCAGGATTCTGTTCAGGAGAAGGAATAATCATCTTCCAGTATTCGCGCATTTCAGGGGACAAATATTTCAATAATTTCCAATATTTCATGGAACGAGTCACATTATTGAAATGTTCGGTATCTATAAAGGCAATTTTTCCATCGCGACTAAAAGGAATATTGGGAGCAAAAATTGAGTCAACCAAGAGGTTTTCAGACAGAACAATAAAAATTGCATCCAATAATGGCGTTGTCATTCTAGCTTTAAAAGCCTTTTTATTTTCCTTTTTTGATAAAATATTCATATCTTCGACCACTAAAATAAAATTTTTGCGTTGAATACCCGGGACATTAGGTGGTGAAGGCTCAGAAGGCAAAGGATAGATCCACTTCTTAGGTGTTTTCATCAAGGCATTAAAATTGTAGCGATCGATACATTCTTGAATTTGTCGCGCCCCATCTATACGCTTTTTCCACCAGCGCCATTCATCTATTCTTTTATTATCTAGGTAGGCCTTAACAAGGTAACCTTTAAGAGCAGGGTGCCGGGCAATGACTATTTCGCGTTGCGGATGCTTTAGGACATTAAAGCCAGCATGTTTCAGAGTTTTTCTAGATGTTAGGAGGCGTTGCATTGAGAAAAGAGCATCAAGATTTGCTTTTATGGGATGGTTTTCTGGCAGAAAATAAGGCTTAAGCTCATTCCAGAGTTCATCACTTAC
>JACDGH010000270.1 GCA_013815395.1 Parachlamydiaceae bacterium | reverse complement strand
AAGCATTGTAAATATGGCTGCAACAAGTAAAGAAAAAAAAGTCGTCGTCATTGGCGGTGGTTTGGCTGGCTTAGCCGCAACCATGAAACTTGCCGAGCAGGGATGTCGCGTTCAATTAGTCTCCGTGACCAAAGTTAAACGCTCCCATTCAGTGTGCGCACAAGGGGGCATCAACGCTGCCATCAATTTAATGGGAGAAGAGGATTCACCAATTATCCACGCTTATGACACCATTAAAGGGGGTGATTTCCTTGCCAATCAACCACCCATCCTTGAAATGTGCTTAAGTGCTCCTGCTATCATCTACATGATGGACCGCTTTGGCTGTCCATTTAATCGCACTCCTGAAGGAAATCTCGATTTCCGACGCTTTGGCGGCACTTTGTATAAGCGCACTGCCTTCTGTGGGGCATCAACTGGACAACAATTACTCTACTCATTGGATGAACAAGTGCGCCGCTATGAAACCCAGGGCTTAGTGGAAAAATTTGAGAACCATGAATTTTTGCGCTTGGTTTTGGACGAGCAAGGAATTACGCGCGGCGCCGTAATTATGGACCTATTTAATTTAAAACTAGATGTTCTTAAAGCCGATGCCGTGGTTATTGCCACAGGAGGCTGCGGCTTAATCTTTAAAAAATCAACGAACTCTACATTTTGTACCGGGGCTGCCAATGGACGACTTTATCGGCAAGGGATGAAATATGCCAATGGGGAATTCATCCAAATT
Source organism: Parachlamydiaceae bacterium (assembly GCA_013815395.1). GTDB lineage: Bacteria > Chlamydiota > Chlamydiia > Chlamydiales > Parachlamydiaceae > JACDGH01. The sequence goes on along the minus strand of JACDGH010000270.1, from coordinate 2,824 downwards.
CATCCCACAGCTATTCCCGGGGCTGATAAGATGCGATTGATGTCAGAATCTATTCGCGGTGAGGGCGGCCGTATATGGGTTTGGGGAGACTCTAATAAATCGATCAGCGATGTTGAAGGAAAAATGATCCCTTGTGGAGTAACTGGTAAGCCATGGTATTTTCTGGAAGAAATGTACCCCGCTTTTGGCAATTTGGTACCTAGAGATATCGGCGCTCGAGAGGTATTAAGGATTTGCGAAATGGGGATGGGTGTAGATGGTGATATGCAAGTATATTTAGATGTATCTCATTTGCCGAAAGAGAAGATCGATAAGCTCGCATCAGTTCTAGATATTTATGAAAAATTCACTGGAGAAGACCCTTCTAAAGTACCCATGCGTATCTTTCCGGCTGTGCATTATACGATGGGGGGTGGTTGGGTCGATTGGCCAGCTGCGGATGATCCAGACCGCTGGGACCGCTATCGTCAGATGACGAACTTGCCGGGATGCTTCAATATTGGTGAATCCGATTATCAATTTCATGGCGCAAATAGACTCGGGGCAAACTCTTTAATCTCCTGTATTTTTTCGGGATTAGTTGCCGGCAAAGAAGTGCCGCGCTACCTTTCAAGCCTTTCAAAAGGCTATGTTGATATGCCTTCTACATTATTTGAAAAGAATATTGACGCAGAACTTAAAGAGCGGCAAACACTATTAGCAAGTAACGGTGATGAGAATGTGCATGCATTGCATGATGAGCTAGCGCTGTGGATGGTGGATAAGGTGACTGTAAAGCGCAATAATGTGGACCTACAGAAAACGATGGAGAAGATCAAAGAAATTCGGGAGCGTTTCAAGCGCATCACCTTAGGAGATCATAGTCAGTTTGCCAATCAGACATTAGCTTTCGCACTACAATTTGGACCTATGCTAGATATTGCTCTTATTATTACTAAAGGGGCTTTAATGCGCAATGAGTTCAGAGGAGCCCACTTTAAGCCCGAATTTCCTGAGCGCGATGATGAAAATTGGTTGAAAACAACAATAGCCACCTTCGATCCTAATAAAGACGAGCCGGTAATTACTTATGAACCTGTGGATATGCGCCATTTAAAACCCATACTGCGTGATTACAGCAAAGCAAAAAAGGTGAAGCCCACCTTAGAAAATATTCCAGAAAATATACTATTACCTTTCTAACTTGTGTTAAGAGGATTTATTTATGGCCCAAAAATACACATTAAGCATCTATAGAGGAAATCCCGGCCATCAATATTGGGAAGATTTCGAATTAGACCTCATCCCTTCAGCCAATATTGTTTCAGCATTAATGCAAATTCAAAAGAACCCTATTAACACGAAAGGCGAAAAAGTCGCGCCTGTGGTTTGGGAGCAGGGTTGTCTGGAAGAGGTTTGTGGATCGTGTTCCATGTTGGTCAATAGCAAACCGCGCCAAGCATGCACAGCTTTAATTGAAAAAATCATTAAGGAAACGGGAAATAATAAAATTACCCTTGCACCTTTCTCGAAATTTCCGCTTGTGCGCGATCTAATTGTCGACCGCTCACTGATGTTCGAAAATCTAAAAAAAGTGCAAGGCTGGATCGAAGTCGATGGGGCCTATGATCGAGGACCAGGCCCCAAGATTAGCCAGGATGAACAAAGTGTGATGTATTCATTATCGAAATGCATGACTTGCGGCTGTTGCGTAGAAGCATGTCCTCAATCCAATAGCAGTTCAAAATTTAAAGGCCCTCAAATCTTTGCTCAAGTGCGCCTTTTCAATCTTAACCCTACTGGCTCAATGCAACGCGGCACGCGCCTGCTTGCATCTATGCAAGAGGGAGGCATACAAGACTGCGGTAATGCACAAAATTGCCAAAAAGTATGCCCTAAAGATATCCCTTTGCTCGATTCGCTTGCGGCCATTGGGCGCGATGTAAATCTTCAAGCCATTAAAGATTTTCTTGGCACCTCAGATTCTTGATTTTGGAATTACTTAATGGACTGAATCTTGAATTCTACCCGTTGCTATGATAACCTTACATAATTCACTTCTTGAGTAAAAGAAGCAAAATATTATGTCGACTCCGGTGCTTTGGTGCTGTACTGGCATGTACCCACGGAAAACTATCTAAGCCCGGGAGACAGAAGCTGACAGCTAATAGCAAAAAATAAGAAAATTTGCGTTTGGCGAAGCCCCTGGAGTGCGTCGGCTCCGCCGCGCCCTTCAATTCAGGAGATCACCTAAAGCACCCTAGCAATTGTATAAGAGGATATAGCTTAAATTTTTTTTGCGAAACCATTGTATTTCGCTACAATTGATCTTCTGAATTGAAGGGCGCGGCGGAGCCGACGCACTCCAGGGGCTTCGCCAAAGACATATATGTTTTTTTCCTTCTATTTTCTGACAGCCTCGGAAGGGCGCTATAGTGTTTTTTTAATTTCCGCTTAAAGTTAGTTTAAAAATGACCACACTTACTAAAAAAATAAACCATACGATTGTGAGAATGCATGCATAAATATTACGTTAACCTCCTTTTGGCTTTTCTGTGCCTGAAAACTGCAGCAATAGTTTTTGTGATCTTGTATGCAGGGATTGGACTCGGTCCGGATGAGGCCCAATATTGGACCTGGAGCCAGCATTTAGATTGGGGATACTACAGCAAACCACCTGGGATTGCCTGGCAAAACTGGTTGGGAACATATTTGTTTGGGAGCACCGAGATAGGGGTGCGTTCCATGGCCTTATTGATTGGCTTTACTGTTCCCTTACTCGTTTATACCATGGCCAAAGCTTGTCGCTTAGCCCCTTCAACCTGCTTTTGGGCAAGCATAGCAA